>NZ_LJOU01000017.1:0-66737 GCF_001672085.1 Anabaena sp. AL93
CCTCCACTACCTCCCCTACCTCCCCTACCCCCCTGCTTCCCTTCACCCGTCATTTTCGGGTTGACAGACTACTAGGGTGGCGGTAATTGAGATATGCTTTGTTGATCTTGAAAGCGATCGCTAATTTATGAAATCTCAAATTAGTCCTTGGGGAAATTCTTTAGCCTTCACTCTATAAATAAAATAAGAAAATCAGATCCCCGACTTCTTTAAGAAGTCGGGGATCTGAAACTGTTGATCTTGAAGGCGATAGCGAAGCGCTGCTGCAAGCAGTTCGCTTGGTTACATGAAACTCTTTAGCAGGTATCAATTATTCAGATGAGTCAACCAAAATATACTGATAATAAAGATGACATTTGAATCAGAATCTCTGAACTTAACGAACTACTAATTAAATCTGTGTTATTCTATTATCCATCCATTAGGGACTTCCAATTAAAAAAATACCCAAAAATTTCTTGTGGTGCGGGACGAATTGCCCGCTAATAATCAAGGACGGGCAGGATGCCCATCCCACAAAATTGGGTAATTTATTTTTTGGTGTTCCCTTAGAGAACGGCGATCGCAAACCTGTATAAAATCAGAGTTACAAAAGATAGATTCGATTATTGTTGTCCGAGAGTGACAGAACCGGGATAGTATTGAACAGTGAGTTGGGCTTTGATGGTCTTTTTGATCTCAGTCCCTCCATGCAACCTTTTGAGGATCTCTATTAAGATCTTGATCAAGAGGCCAAAGTACAGAAAAGATCTGACCAAAATTTGGAACTTTTTCTACAAGACATCTAATATTGTCAGCAATTAGGCGATTAAAGAAATAAATATAATCACTGAGCGGATCTACGAGAACGAATTTGTTGAGCCAGTGAACTTCTTGCCAGTGCGTTTTAGAACAGTCAAAAAACAAGTAAATAAAATAATTAGATATTAAAATTATGACTAGTACCGCAAGGCGGAAGTCAAAAGTCAAAAGTCAAAAGTCAAAATGAAGACAGTATAGGCTTTTGGAGGATTTAGAATGGTTGGTTTATTTACGCCGTTTTGTACTAGCACAGCTTGACGTAAATAAGATGACTATTAAAAGCTCCGAAAATTTGATTGCTTAGAAGGCTTGAAAATGATTCATTCACTTACGCCGCACGGTACTAGTGTGTGGGAAATGCAAATCAAAATTTCAATGGGTAAATTAACACTTAATTTACCTTTACCTGAGTGAATAGACAGCCAAATCACAATTAATAATATCCAAATTTTACCCATTGAACTAGCTCATATTTGGGCTTTAGAGCAACTCCCTTATCATCATAAAGATCCTTTTGATAGGTTGATCATTGGTCAGTCTATAACTGAAAATATTACTATTCTCAGCATTGATACTATTTTTGATGCTTATTCAGTTAAGAGAGTATGGTAATGTTACAATGTAATACTTGAAATATATTTAAACACTAATGTCTGATACAGTTATTCGCACGATTTTCAATGCTAACCTACTTATACTATTCAAAGACTTTAACCAAGAAAATTTGATGAAAAGATTACTTGTAACAGGCTCATCAGGTCTAATCGGTTCGGAAGTATGTTTATACTTTGCTTCTATTGGGTGGGAAATTCATGGTGTTGACAATAACCAAAGAGCAGTTTTCTTTGGATCTCAAGGAGATCCGCGCTGGAATCAACAACGACTGCAAAACTCCATTAAAGGGTTTGTTCATCATGAAGTAGATATCCGCGATCGCCAAGGGGTACTCAATTTAATTGAAAGTCTCCAACCAGATGCTATCGTGCATACAGCAGCCCAACCTAGTCATGATCGGGCAGCAGCCATTCTTTTTGATGATTTTGATACAAATGCAGTAGGAACTCTGAATTTATTAGAGGCTGTGAGGCAATTTTGCCCAAAATCGCCCTTTGTGCATATGTCCACAAATAAAGTTTATGGCGATCGCCCGAACACAATTAAACTCAAAGAATTAGATACCAGATGGGATTATGATGATCCTATTTATGAGCATGGTATTCCAGAAACTTTTATTAAAAATCCTCGCATAGCAGAAGTATATAATCTTGGAGGAGGTAAGCAAAATAGCTGCTCAATTCTAGAAGCATTTAATTTAACTGAAAAATATAGTAATAAAGCCATGCTTTCTACTTACGTACTAGAAAATCGTATTGGTGATCACATTTGCTATTATTCCGATTTAACAAAAATGCGTGAACATTATCCTCACTGGGATATTACAATTTCCTTAGAAGAGACAATTAAACAGATAGTTGAATCTTGGCAACAGCAATTAAATACAGGAGATAATTAACAATGTATCAAAGTGATGTGTATAGCAAACCTAGCTATGAGCCATTACCTCCTCAACAAACACTGCCAACGATGTATGATTTACCTAGCGAAGATCCAGAGGAGCCAGGTTTGCCAGACGAATTTCACCTGTTACAACCAGAATTATTGCGTAGCACCTTTCGTCCACCTTCTTATGCAAGGTATCAGCTTACCTAATGATCAATAGGGTTGAGAAATTGTCCAGTCTGAAAGTCATTATTACTAATTTTATGTCTAAATCACCTCTCTACGAAACAGATTTCATGGATTGGTTAACTCAACAAAAATTAGCCTTAGCTAGTCGAGATATCACAGCTTTGGATTGGGAGAATTTGGCAGAAGAGTTAGATGCTATGGGTATTAGTGAAAAAAATGAGTTAAAAAATCGGTTAATAATTTTATTAACTCATTTGCTAAAATGGCAATACCAATCTTCTAAACGTTCTATTAGTTGGTTTACCACCATTGCTAACCAAAGAGATGATTTACAAGATCTACTCAATGAAAAACCAAGTTTAAAACAATATATTCCTGATATTTTACCCAAAGCTTATCGAAATGCGAGAAGAGAAGCATCAGCAGAAACAGGTTTAGCATTAAGTACGTTTTCAGAAATTTGTCCTTATGATATACAAGAAATATTAAGTCCTGAATTCTTGTGTAACACGACAGATGATTTTGAAAAAGCTATGTAGTGAGCTAATCAATCATGTATCAGATAAATCCACCATTATCTTTCCCTGAAACTTGTCCTTATTCTTTAAGAGAAATTCTCAATTGATAGTTTTTTTATCAAATATTTGCAAAATAACATTCCCCTGGCAGTGGAATTAATTGCTTTATCTGAAATCATAGATCAAGATATATTGTATGGTGCTGTGACTACTGGGAATTTGTGGCAATTTGGTAAATTAGATAAAATTGAAAAAACTATCTATCAAGATTTAAACCTTTTTAAGATTCCTGATGATTTGCTATATTTAGGTAAAATTTTATTAGGTATTTTAGCGTAATATTGGGAAGCAAGTATTCAGAAACTTTCTTGAAACTTATGAAGTATGAGTTAAAGAAAAGCAAAAATTGCACCATTGATTATAATGAAATTATGTTACTATTAGAGGATGTTTTAAAAGTTTTTAATGTATAAATAAACCCCTCTCCAAACCTCTCCCCGACGCGGGGAGAGGCTTTGAAACCCATCCTCGAATATTCATTTAGTCTATCAAATACCCTTTTGTCGTCTAGGGTGGCGGTAATTGAGATATGCTTTGTTGATCTTGAAAGCGATCGCTAATTGATGAAATCTCAAATTAGTCACTTGGGAAATTCTTTAACCTTCACTCTATAAATAAAATAAGATAAGATCCCCGACTTCTTAGAGAAGTCGGGGATCTGAAACTGTTGATTTTGAAAGCGATAGCGAAGCGCTGCTGCAAGCAGTTCGCTTGGTTAAATGAAACTCTTTAGCAGGTATCAATTGTTCAGATGAGTTAAGCAAAATATACTGATAATAAAGATGACATTTGAATCAAACACTAATCAACTCTGTGTTATTCTATTATCCATCCATTAGAGAATGGCGATCGCAAACCTGTATAAAATCAGAGTTACAAAAAATAGATTCGATTATTGTGGTGCGAGAGTGACAGAACCGTGATAGTATTGAACAGCGAGTTGGGCTTTGATGGTCTTTTTGATCTCAGTCTCTCCATGCAACCTTTTGAGGATCTCTATTAAGATATTGATCAAGAGGCAAAAGTACAGAAAAGATCTGACCAAAATCTGGAACTAAGAAAATCAGATCCCCGACTTCTTAGAGAAGTCGGAGATCTGAAACTGTTGATCTTGAAGGCGATCGCTAATTTATGAAATCTCAAATTGGTCGTTGTTTATGATAAAATAAATAATTCAGGGGAAAAAATGAGTGAAAATTGTCGAGCGAACTGCTTGCAGCAGCGTTTGGCTATCGCCCTTAAAGAATATAGACTATTAATTTTTATTTAGTCCACGTAAGTAGACTTAATTTGTGTATTAGCGATTTATAATCGCCGATAGCGTAGCTAAACTCATAGATAATCATCCAAAGCATCAGGAGGACAAATCCATGGCAGCAATTACAGCCCGCGAACTAGAGTTGCAAATGCCCGATGCCAGTAAACTTTTAAGTGATGAACCAGAGATAGAAAGCTCGCTGCACTATATGCAACTGTTATTGCTAGTCACCTGCCTCGAATGGGCATGGCAAGAGCGGGATGATTTTTTCATTGGTGCAAACCTGAGCATTTACTTCAGTCGCCAACAACTCAAAAATCGTGACTTTCGAGGTCCAGATTTTTTCCTAGTCAAAAACACCACCAGAGAACCACGCAACTCATGGGTGGTCTGGGAAGAAGACGGACGTTATCCCGACCTGATTATTGAATTACTGTCCGACTCCACCGCCAATGTAGATCGCACCACCAAACTAGACTTATACGCAGAGAGATTTCATACCCCTGAATACTTTTATTTTTCACCAGAAACCTTAGAATTTGCAGGCTTTAGACTAGAGTTTAATAAATATCGCCCCATCACGCCCAACGCCCAAGGATGGCTATGGAGTGAAGCCCTGGGCTTTTTCCTGGGTATTCACAATGGCCAGTTGCGTTACTTCTCCTTAGAAGGCACTATCATCCCTACCCCCCAAGAAGCCGCCAAAGATGAAATACTCAAAGCCAACCAAGCAATTCAAATAGCAAAACAAGAATCCCAAAGGGCTGAACGGGAATCTCAAAGGGCTGAACAAGAATCTCAAAGGGCTGAACGGGAATCTCAAAGGGCTGAACAAGAATCTCAAAGGGCTGAACAAGCTAACACGGAATTGTATGAATTAAAGCAAAAAATGCGATCGCTTGGTATTTCTCTTGACTAAGCCTTGATCAATAGACATCGCCAAAAAAAAGCCTTCACTCTATAAATAAAATAAGAAAATCAGATCCCCGACTTCTCTAAGAAGTCGGGGATCTGAATCTCTAGAGTGGCGGTAATTGAGATATGCTTTGTTGATCTTGAAAGCGATCGCTAATTTATGAAATCTCAGATTGGTCCTTGGGGAAATTCTTTAACCTTCACTCTATAAATAAAATAAGAAGATCAGATCCCCGACTTCTTAGAGAAGTCGGGGATCTGAAACTGTTGATCTTGAAGGAGATAGCGAAGCGCTGCTGCAAGCAGTTCGCTTGGTTACATGAAACTCTTTAGTAGGTATCAATTATTCAGAGGAGTCAACCAAAATATACTGATAATAAAGATGACATTTAAATCAGAATCTCTGAACTTAACGAACTATACTAAACACGGTGAGATTTAAACTTTTGCCAAATGACAAAGAACCCAGATGTGTAGGGGTTTAGCTCATGCTTTACCCCTACGTTTAGAATCAAACAATCAAGCCGTTTTGAGTATACTAATTAAATCTGTGTTATTCTATTGTTCATCCATGAGAGAACGGCGATCGCAAACCTGTATAAAATAAGAGTTACAAAAAATAGATTCGATTATTGTTGTCCGAGAGTGACAGAACCGGGATAGTATTGAACAGTGAGTTGGGCTTTGATGGTCTTTTTGATCTCAGTCCCTCCATACAACCTTTTGAGGATCTCTATTAAGATATTGATCAAGAGGCCAAAGTACAGAAAAGATCTGACCAAAATCTGGAACTTTTTCCACAAGACATCTAATATTGTCATTCAGAGGGAACAGGGAACGGGCAACAGGGAACAGGAAAAACTCATGTTTAAAAACATGAGATTGAAATAATGACACTGTTTTTTTCGTGCTACGCATCTTTTAAAAACATCCTTTTTTTGACTGAGCTTTAAACTGGTGCAAATGAGTGTTTCTTATTTGCTCCCAGTTAAGAGTTCCCTGTTCCCTTCTTTTGTAATTAGGCGATTAAAGAAATAAATATAATTGGAAGATTTTCAGGTGAGAAAACCAAGTACATTGTCTAAGAAAGTTTTGTTCACCTACTTAGTGAAGACTCCTTCAGTCAAGAATTTAAAAAATTTAGTTGAGATAGATCATTAAAATTTTATGCTAGAAAATAAAACAATTTTAATTACGGGTGGAACAGGGTCTTTTGGCAAAGCATTTGTCAGAAATATCCTAGAACGTTATCCCAATATCCCTCGTTTGGTTATTTTTAGTCGGGATGAACTCAAGCAGTTTGAAATGGCTCAAGAATTTCGAGAGCAAGACTTTCCAGGGCTGCGCTATTTTTTGGGTGATGTCCGGGATCAAAATCGCCTAAGAAGGGCTTTAGAAGGAATTGATATTGTCGTTCATGCAGCCGCATTGAAGCAAGTTCCAGCAGCGGAATACAACCCCATGGAATTTATTCATACAAATGTCCTTGGTGCAGAGAATGTAATTCAGGCTTGCTTGGATACTGATGTCAAGCGGGTGGTGGCTTTGTCTACCGATAAAGCAGCAGCGCCAATTAATTTGTACGGGGCAACTAAACTATGTTCAGATAAATTATTTATTGCAGCAAATAATATTAAGGGTAAACGAGAACTGAGTTTAAGTGCGGTGCGATATGGCAACGTTATGGGTTCTCGTGGTTCAGTAATTCCTTTTTTCCTCAACAAGCGCTATGAAGGGGTGATTCCAATTACTGATCCAAACATGACACGGTTTAATATCATGCTGCAAGAGGGAGTGGAAATGGTGCTGTGGACGATTGAGAATGGTGTGGGAGGGGAGATATTTGTGCCAAAGATTCCTTCCTACCGAATTACTGATGTAGCCAAGGCTATTGCCCCAAATTGTGAACATCGGATTGTTGGTATCCGTCCTGGGGAGAAAGTCCATGAAGAAATGATTACCAGTGCTGATTCCTTGACAACGGTAGATTTGGGTAAGTATTATGCAATTTTGCCCATAACTAACAGTTATAACGTGGAATCATATTGCGATCGCATGAACGCCACCCCAGTAAAACCAGGATTTAATTATAATTCCGGTGAAAACAGTCAGTTTCTGACCGTAGAAGAGATTCGGGAGTTAATTCAAACTCATGTAGATCCAAATTTTCGGGTTTGAGTAATATTAAGTAGTGAGACAGAATTAATTACACAATACCAGTGCGTAAGCGTTGCGTGGCGTTAGCCATATGGAACGAAGTGAAATGAAGCAATTCCAAGGGTTGTGATTGCTTCCCTTCCCTCGCAATGACTGTAAATATTTTTGTCCAATTACTTATCAACACCGGGCTTGTTTAAAAAATTTAATTTTATTAGCTAAGTAGTGAAACAAAATTAATTACACAATATCATTGCGTAAGCGTTGCGTGGCGTTAGCCATATGGAACGAAGTGAAATGAGGCAATTCCAAGGGTTGTGATTGCTTCCCTTCCCTCGCAATGACTGTAAATATTTTTGTCCAATTACTTATCAACACCGGGCTTGTTTAAAAAATTTAATTTTATTGTGGTTTATTGTGGCATTTATCAATCTCCTGAGAAAAACTCAAACAAAATGGTTAACCCCATTTAAAATCTTCAGTACCCCGTCCTATCAGCAAATTGGGTTAACAATAAACCGGAACAAAAAGTTACTACTTTTGTCCTTTACCAGTAACCTACTAGCTGCTTCTTTAGAAACCGCCACCTTGGGGGTAATTTTTTTAGCGCTAGGGGTTCTAGAGTCTCATAAACTCCCTCACTTACCCAACCAAATAGCGTCCACATTTCCCTGGTTAGCTCAAAAATGGACTGGGGACAGCCAAACAATTTTTTTAGTCCTCATTGCCTTAGCAGTAGGGTTGCAATTAACACGCAGCCTCATGGACTATGTGAGTAAAGTAGCTACTGGAGATTTGACAGCCCGGATTCAAGCCCAGATGACAGAAACAATCTTTGCCCGGATTATTAGTCTGAGCTTTCCCTGTGCTAGTCGCTATAAAGTGGGAGACTTAAGTACCCATGTTAGTGAAGGAGGTAGCACAATTGACCTCCAAATGAGGAATTGGAATCTGTTGCTGACGGGAGTGTTTTTAGTCTTAGCCTACTCAGTCACAGTCCTAGCAATTTCCGTGCCTCTGTCAGCAGTTGCAGTATTATTGTTTATAGTTTTGGTGTTTGTTCAACGTTGGTTACTGCCCCGCATTCGTGCCACCTCAGTGAAACTTTCCCATGCCCAGGTAGATGTTTCTAAAGACATGGTGGAAAATATCCAAGCCCTGCGAGTGGTGCATACCTTTGGTCGTCAAGCCCAGACAATTGAACGAGTAAGATCCCTACAGCAGGAAGTTCTAGGCTTTTTACAGCGCCAAGTGCGGTTAATGTCCATCACCAGTCCCTTAAATAATAGCTTGACCATTTTAGTGGTTGCTGTTTTATTAACAGCCGGTTCACTGCTCCTGCGGCGAGAGCAGTCAGCAGTGTTGCCATCTCTAGCTACCTTTATTTTGGCATTAAATCGCCTGTCTATGCAGATGCAGGGAATAGCCGGAACAATGCAGCAGTTGGCGGAAAACTCAGGACGGATGTTACGCATAGATGAAATTTTATACACAAAGGATAAAGAGTTTACTCGTTCGGGAGGCGCGGAATTCACCGGACTTAAATCCGCTATCAGCTTTACTGAAGTATCCCTCCACTATGATGGAACTACCACCCCATCCTTGGTCAATGTGTCATTTAAATTACCAAGAAATTCAGTCACAGCCTTGGTGGGGGAGTCTGGGGCTGGTAAGTCATCGATCGCAGATTTGCTGATTGGCCTATATGAACCCACATCAGGGCAAGTCTTAGTAGATGGATTGGCTTTACAATCCTATAGCTTAGAAAGCTGGCGCAAGGGACTGGGAGTGGTTAGTCAGGACACCTTTATTTTTAACCAGAGTATCTTAGAAAATATCCGCTACGGATTGCCCCAAGCAACGGCAGATGAAGTGCGAGATGCTGCTCATTTAGCTCAAGCTGATGGGTTTATCTCCTCTCTACCCCAGGGTTATGATACGGTAGTAGGGGAGCGGGGCTATCGGCTTTCAGGTGGGCAAAGACAACGGATAGCACTGGCACGGGCAATTTTAATGCAGCCGGAGATATTGATTTTAGATGAGGCTACCAGTGCTTTAGATAGTCAGTCAGAGCGCTTGGTACAGGAAGCATTAAATCAGTTTGAGCGCGATCGCACTGTGTTAGTTATTGCTCACCGTCTTTCTACCATTGTCCGTGCCGACCAAATTATAGTCCTAGAAAAAGGACAAGTGCTGGAACAGGGCAATCACCAGGAGTTATTGCAACTAGATGGGAAATATGCCCACTATTGGGCGCTGCAATCAGGAGCGGAATCAAGCAATAAGTAATTGAAAAAAATACCCAAAAATTTCTTGTGGTGCGGGCATCTTGCCCGCTAATCATCAAGAACGGGCAGGATGCCCATCCCACAAAATTGGGTAATTTATTTTTTGGTGTTCCCTTGGTAACAGTAAAATTACTTATGGATATCACAAAACGTCAATATTAGTTTCTAAGGTTGATTTTTAACACCTTTTTAAGTTTTCAGTTTTATGAACTATATTCCCTACGGACGGCAAAATATTAATCAGCAAGATATTGATGCCGTGGTCAGCGTTTTACAGTCAGATTGGTTAACCCAAGGACCAGCGATCGCTCGATTTGAAAATTTAGTAGCTGAATACTGTGGGGTAAAATATGCAGTGGCGGTGGCTAGTGCTACAGCGGGGTTACATATTGCCTGTTTAGCTGCGGGGTTAAGTTCTGGTGATAGACTGTGGACTGTACCTAATACCTTTGTAGCTTCCGCTAACTGTGGTTTGTACTGTGGTGCGGAAGTGGATTTTGTGGATATTGATCCTCAAACCTATAATCTCAGTATTCCCGCCCTAGCTGACAAATTAGCCCTAGCAGCAGAACGGGGGAAATTACCTCAAGTTGTGGTTCCAGTCCATTTTGCTGGGCAATCCTGCGACATGAAAGCGATCGCTGAGTTGTCACAAAAGTATGGCTTTCAGGTGATTGAAGACGCAGCCCATGGTATAGGTGGACGTTATGGCGATCGCCCCATTGGTTGTTGTCAGTTTTCCGATTTGACTGTATTTAGTTTCCACCCAGTTAAAATCATCACCACTGCCGAAGGAGGCATGATTTTAACCAATCGTCAAGACCTCTATGAACAGTTGATCCGGCTGCGGAGTCATGGTATTACCCGCGATCCTCGCTTTATTCAGGGAGATTCCCCAGGACCTTGGTACTATCAGCAGTTGGAGTTGGGTTATCATTACCGGATGACTGATTTACAAGCTGCTTTGGGTGCAAGTCAGATGGAAAGGTTGGATACCTTCGTCAAGGGTCGTCATGAGTTGGTAGCAAGATATAATATTGGCTTGCAAGATTTACCTGTGACTAGGCCTTATCAACATCCTGATACCTATTCCAGTTGGCATTTATACGTAATTCGGTTACAACGCCATTCCATCAATCGCTCCCATCGAGAAGTATTTGAGGCACTCAGAACCGCAGGAATTGGAGTCAATGTACATTATATTCCTGTTCACACCCAGCCCTATTATCAGCAGTTGGGATTTAAGCAGGGTGATTTTCCTGAGTCTGAATGTTATTATCAGGAGGCGATTAGTTTGCCGCTTTATTATGATTTGACTGAAGACAATCAAAATTATGTTATTAAGACGTTAGGGGAGATTTTACAAGATTACCCGGTAAGCGTAAAGCTCAGTGTCTTTAGACCTGAGATATAAGCGACACGGGCGAATTTATTCGCCTGATTCATTGACTTGTAACAGCAGATGTGATATGATCTCAACGACCTTAGAATTTAAGTATAACTAAACGACGTAAAAACTTAACTTATTTGGTTGAGTGCGTAGTCATACCTAACGGTATTGCAGTTTAGGAAAGCTAAATTTGGTGAAAAATGAAATGCAAAAATCGAGTACGGTAGGGCATACCGGAATTAACGCTTTAGGAGAATCGACCTCTGTTTTTGTTGGAGTAATCCAGCAATTGTAAGTTGGCTCATTGATTAAAGAATCTCAGTGTCTTTAGACCTGAAAGTGTCAAAATAGGAAGATAATAATAAGTAATTGGACAAAAATATTTACAGTCATTGCGAGCGAAGGGAAGCAATCACAACCCTCGGAATTGCTTCATTTCACTTCGTTCCATATGGCTAACGCCACGCTGCGCTAACGCAATGACATTGTGTAATTAATTCTGTCTCACTACTTATCCAGAGATATCTTGACCTAATGGAGAGTCAACATGAGTGACACATTGTATGAATCTGACTTTTATAGCTGGGCGCATCAACAATCAGATTTACTGCGTCAGGAGAAATTTGAGCAGTTAGATTTATCTCATCTGATCGAGGAGCTAACAGATTTGGGTAATCGTCATTACGATCAGTTAGAGTCAAGGTTGATGCAATTAGTGGCGCATCTGCTCAAATGGCAAGTGCAACACTGGCGACGTTCTAACAGTTGGCGAGCAACAATTCGCGTACAGCGAACATCAATTGACAAGTTGCTGCGTCGTAATCCTGGGTTAAAGTCCCGTCTCAATGAAGCCTTAGTAGAAAGTTGGTCTGAAGCTAGAGATTTAGCGATCGCAGAAACTGATTTACCCGATGAAAATTTCCCTGAAACTTGTCCTTTTAAACTGGATGAGATTATCAATCCAGATTTCTGGCCAGCACCTAAAAATTAGTGCTTTAATGCTGATGATTTGATGAAAGTTGTAATTATAAATCAAGCAAGGATGACTTCTACTCGGCTACCTGCCAAAGTGATGAAGCAAGTATTAGGAAAACCTTTACTGGAATACCAAATTGAGAGATTAAAACGAGTTAAATTAGCTGATCAAATTGTCGTAGCAACTACCATCAAAGATACTGATCAGCCAATTGTTGATCTATGCGATCGCCTATCTATCCCTTACTATCGTGGCTCTGAAGATGATGTCTTAGCTCGTTATCATGGAGCAGCGATCGCCCATCAAGCTGATATTGTAGTGCGAGTTACTTCCGATTGCCCGATAATTGATCCTCATGTAATCGATCAAGCAATCCAATTTTATACAGATGCCTATCCTAAATATGACTATGTATCTAACTGCTCAACAAGAACTTATCCTCGCGGCATGGATACTGAAGTCTTTTCTTTTAGTACCTTAGATAAAGCATTTCATCAAGCAACTGCTCAACCAGATCGAGAGCATGTCACTACCTTTATTTCTCGGCAGTCCAATAGGTGTAAACTAGGTCAAGTCAACTATTTTGAAACCCACAGCAATCATCGATGGACAGTGGATACACCGGAAGACTTTGAATTAATTAGGAGGATAATTGAAACTTTATATTTCCTTAAGCCAGAGTTTTCATTAGAGGATTGTCTTGAGCTATTATCACAAAATCCTGAATGGCAAATAATTAATAAGCACATTGAACAGAAACAATACGGAGAATAACATGCCTGAATATCAAACTGAGCAGGAGAACTTTTGGGCTGGAGTTTTTGGAACAGAATATATCAAACGTAATAATAGTCAAGAATTACTTGCATCCAATTTGTCGTTTTTTAGTCGTACCTTATCAAAAGCTGGACTTTTAACATCATGCGTTGAATTCGGGGCTAATATTGGTATGAACTTAAGAGCTATTAAGTTGCTATACCCAAATATTGATTTGAGTGCTGTAGAGATTAATCAAGATGCAGCGCGAGAAGTCAGTAACTTTATAGGTGATAAGTCCGTATTCACTGGCTCAATATTTGACTACCCTATAGAGAAGCAATCGGATATTGTCCTAGTTAAAGGTGTTCTAATTCATATCAATCCAGAGAAGTTAGTAGCCACTTACAAAAAAATATATGAAGCATCAAGTCGTAATATTCTCATTTGTGAATATTACAATCCCTCACCAGTTGCTATCCCCTATCGTGGTCATAGCGATCGCTTATTCAAGCGTGACTTTGCTGGTGAGATGCTAGATATGTACAAAGATTTAAAGCTGATTGATTACGGATTTGCTTATCATCGAGATCCAGCATTTCCGCAGGACGATATCAACTGGTTTCTAATGGAAAAGAGAGATAAAAATGCTTAAATACTGTACTCGCTGTGTAATGCCTTACACAAGACCAGATCTTCATTTAGACGAAGAAGGCGTATGTAATGCCTGTCGGGCTTATGAAAATAGAAAATTAGTAAACTGGGATTTACGTCGTCAAGAATTACTAACAATTTTGGAGCGATATCAACGCAATGGAAGTAATTGGGACTGCATTGTACCTGTCAGTGGAGGGAAGGATAGTACATATCAAGTAGTAAGAATGTTACAACTTGGCATGAATCCTTTGTGTGTGACATCTACCACTTGCGATCTATCTATGATCGGCAGAAAAAATATTGAGAATATTAAGCATCTCGGTGTTGACTATATGGAATTTTCACCGAATCCATTGGTCCGCGCCAAACTTAATCGCATTGGATTGACCGAGGTCGGTGATATTTCTTGGCCAGAGCATGTTGGTATATTTACAATTCCTGTTCGTGCTGCTGTGCAGTTTAATGTACCTCTGATTATTTGGGGGGAAAATTCTCAAAATGAATACGGAGGCCCTGCCGCCGCTGCCGAAAATAATATTCTGACTCGCAGGTGGCTCGAAGAGTTTGGCGGTTTGCTAGGTTTGCGCGTTAGTGATCTGTCAAGTACTTACGAGATCGAGCCAAAACATTTATTACCCTACCAATATCCTAGTGATGAAGAATTACAAAGGGTAGGAGTTACTGGCTTATTTCTCGGTCATTACATTCCTTGGGATGGACTTTCAAACGCCTTAATTGCTCAAGCTAATGGATTGACAACTTTTGATCAAGCAGTTGAGGGATCAATGGTGAATTATGAAAACCTTGACAATCATCAAACTGGAATTCATGACTACTTCAAATTCTTGAAATTTGGATTTGCTCGCGCTACCGATATTGCCTGTTTACATGTACGACGGGAGAGGATTACTCGTCAAGATGCTTTGGAAATAGTCATTGCTAGAGATGGAAAATTTCCATGGACTTATCTTGGGAAGCCATTAAAAGATATTCTCGATCCACTTGACCTATCTGTTGATGAATTTATTAAAATCTGCGATCGCTTCACAAATAAAAAGATTTTTAAGCGCGATAAATCTGGTATCTTGATTAAAGACAAACATGGTAATCTTGAGAAATTGAACAACGATAATTTGTGATTATCTTAATCATCTCTACTAAGTATAGGACAGAAAGCTTAAAATGCTCTCCTAGCAAGGCTTTTATGGGGATTCATAATCCATGCTGGAAAAGGAAGGGATTTAGTCCATTTTACCGTTCCATTTTTGATTTTTTGTCCTGTACTTAGTCATCTCTATTAAAATTTTACACTCTCAGATTGCATCAAATCAGAAAATAAATCTTCTACTTCTATGTTAGACAAATACATTCGTCCCTTTCCTAAAGTAATTCGTATTGAGCCAGCGGGTTCTTGTAATCTTAGCTGCTCTCACTGTCAGGGGAAACGCATCTTATCAATAAGGGTGATTCAATCTCAATAATGACCAAAATATTCGCATTAACGACCACTTATTGACAATACTTTAGTCCATCACTATGGTCCTGAAAAAATCAATCAAACGATAAATATGGATTTATTGGTTTATACATTAAAATGGTATTTTGTCAATAAGATTTAGATGCGTTTCCCCTGCTCTCACTGTCCTACTGAGACTATCAAGATGCAAAGGGGAATAATGCCTTCCGAAACCTTTGCCATCCTTATCGAAGGCATAAAGAGAAATTGGGTAATGTCAAACAAGATAGTTTAGAGAATATTTGGAATAATGATAAATACTTGTATTTGAGACGGAGCATTGATCAAAAAATGTTTGTTAAACTCTGTGATAACTGCAATGTAGTAAAGCCAAAAGTTTATTTAACTCTTAAAAAACCACTTACCTGATTATTGAATAAATGTAGGTTTAGATTGGTTTGGCAATCAGCTAAAGACAATAATATTTTTAAAGTAAGCTTGTATGAAAATTGCCATCATTAACTATGGTATGGGAAACTTGGGATCAGTTCGACGCTCCCTAGAAAATCTTGGTGCAGATGTCATTGTTGCCGAACGCCCAATACAATTATTAGATGCTAACTGTATTATTCTTCCTGGTGTAGGCTCTTTTGGAGAAGGAATGAAAAAATTATCCGATGAAGGTTGGATCGAATCCTTGCAAGTAGAGGTTATGGAACAAGGTAAACCACTTCTTGGTATTTGCCTTGGTATGCAAATGCTCTCTAGTTCAAGTGAAGAAAATGGACTTAACAAAGGACTCAATTTTATTTCAGGTAAAGTTCTCCGAATTGACCAGTTAGGATGCAGTTTACGTATACCTCATGTTGGTTGGAACGAAGTGAGTTACCAAGAAGACACACCTTTATTTAATGACATACCTCAAGCAATAGACTTTTATTTTGTTCATAGCTATGCCTTTGTAGCAGATGACCCAGATAGTGTCATAGCGACTTCAGCCTATGACATATCTATTACGGCTGCGGTTAGCAAAAATCATATATTCGGTACACAATTTCATCCAGAAAAAAGCTCAAGGGCTGGCCAGCAAATCTTGAAGAATTTTATTGAGTTTGCATCATGTTGAAAGTCCGTGTGATTCCTACATTACTGTGGAAAGACTTCGGTTTAGTTAAGGGAGTTTCGTTTGATAGTTGGCGGAGGGTTGGTCCGGTTCTTCCAGCGATTAAAGTCTATAACTCGCGGGAAGTGGATGAACTAATATTGGTGGATATTATGGCTTCACGAAAAGGGAATAGCCCAGATCAAAATTCTTTAAATGATTTTGCCGATGAATGCTTTGTTCCACTTACAGTTGGCGGAGGGATTACTTCTCTCTCTCAAATTGTCTCCTTATTACATTCTGGGGCAGATAAGATATCTTTAAATTCAGTGCTTTTCGACAATCCTAATCTGGTTAATGAGGCAGCATATCAATTTGGTGTGCAATGTATTGTTGCAAGTATAGATGTCCGTCGATTAGATGATCGCTTTATTTGTTTAAGTCATTCAGGAACGCGCATTTCTCAATGTGAACCTGTTGCTTGGGCTAAAGAATTGGCTGATCGCGGTGCAGGTGAGATTCTTTTAACATCAATTGATCGCGATGGAACAATGCAGGGATATGACTTGGAACTAATAGAGATGGTTGCATCTGCTATTAATATCCCAGTTATTGCTTCTGGAGGGGCTGGTAATTATCAGCACATGATTGACGCTGTTAAACAAGCAGGTGCGTCTGCTGTTGCCGCCGCCAGTATTTTTCATTTTACAGAGCAAACCCCATCTGGTGCAAAATCTGCTATGAGTGCGGCAGGAATTCCTGTACGTCAGAGTTTAAGATGAATATTTTAATTCGGGCTGATGCTTCTGCTCAGATTGGCACAGGACATATTATGCGTTGCTTGGCGTTAGCGCAGGCATGGCAAGATCAAGGAGGGCGAGCCATATTTGTTTTATCAAATAAATCTCCTGCATTAGAAGCTAGATTACTGTCAGAGCAAATGCTGATTTTGCATTTATCAGTTGAGGTTGGTAGCGACGAAGATGCACATCAAACTGTAGATTTTGCCTATCAATTTGCTCCAAAATGGGTAGTTGTGGATGGTTATCATTTCGGGGCAGAATATCAGAAAGCTATTAAAGATTTTGGTAATAGCCTATTATTTTTCGATGATTATGGTCATTCTAACTGTTACTATTCTGATTTAGTTTTAAACCAAAATATTTCCGCTCATCAAGATTTATATATTAATCGAGAACCTTATACCAAATTATTATTAGGTACAGACTATACTTTACTCAGAAAAGAGTTTTGTCAATGGCTGCAATGGCACAGAAAAATAAATTTGGTCGCTTCTAAAATATTAGTTACTCTAGGTGGTAGCGATCCTGATAATGTCACACTTAAAGTCATTCAAGCTTTACAACTAGTAAACAGTGATAATTTAGAAGTTATTGTTGTTGTCGGTGGTAGCAACCCGCACTACGAAAAATTACAGGCTGAAGTTGCAAAATCCAGAATATTAATTACTTTACAACAAAATGTCACTAATATGCCTGAGTTGATGGCTTGGGCAGACATAGCGATCGCCGCAGGTGGCTCAACTAATTGGGAATTAGCATTTATGGGCTTGCCTAGTCTTGTAATCACAGTAGCGGATAATCAAAAAGACATTACGGCAAAATTAGATCGACAAGGTGTAATTATTAATCTGGGTTGGCATCAGAATGTAACTATTGAGGGTTTGAGTTTAGCAATACAAGACTTAATTGGCGATCGCCCCCATCGGGAAACCATGAGTAAAAAAGGACAGCAGTTAGTAGATGGCAATGGTGCAAAGCGCGTTGTCTCAGCGATGGTCAGTATGTTAGCTTAGTGAGTCAAACTAGCGATCGCAAAACATATAAGTAATTGGACAAAAATATTTACAGTCATTGCGACCGAAGGGAAGCAATCGCAACCCTGGCGATTGCTTCACTTCTTTCCATTGGCAATGACATTGTGTAATTAATTCTGTCTCACTACTTAGCGATCGCAAAACATATATGTTCTTGCTTTACCCCCACCCAGAGCATCAAATAATTAAGCCGTATTGAGTATAATTACTATGAAAACCGATAAATGGTTTTACAAATTATTTTTGTCGCAACCAGGGATGCTGGCAGAATTGATGCCAGGAATTGAAGAAAACTGGGAGTTCATTTATAATGCTCCTGTTGTTAAGGAGAAAGAGTTTCGACTGGATGGAGTCTTTACGCCAGTATCAAATAACCCGATGATACCGATGGTGTTTGCTGAGGCACAAATGCAGTCCGATGCAGGATTCTATGGACGGTATTTTTCCCAATTGTTTGTCTATATTAATCAATATACAGTTAAACAAGACTGGCGGGGACTGTTGATTTTACGCGATCGCAATCAAGGATTAGGCTGGGAAGTTCCCTACACAGAATTATTGGAAAAACGGGTGACTCAGCTATATTTGAGTGATCTGCGAGACCAGCAAGAACTAACCCCGAATTTGATGCTTTTGCAGTTGTTGGTGACAGAAAAAGACAAAAGTGCCGTAATTGGTAGAAAGCTATTGCAGGAAGCCGACACAACAGGCGAGTTTCAAAGGCGATTGAGTTTAATCGAGACTATACTGGCTAATAAGTTCCCTGAGTTAACGAAGGAGATCATCATGAATATGCTAGACCTAGAAATTGTGGATATTACCCAATCCCGTTTTTACCAAGAGATTATTGTCGAAGGTCTTCAGGAAGGTCGCCAAAAGGGTCTTCAGGAAGGTCTTCAGAAAGGTCTTCAGGAAGGTCGCCAAAAGGGTCTTCAGGAAGGTGAGGCTAATTTAGTTATTCGTCAACTAAGACGACGACTGGGGGAATTACCAGAGAGCCAATGTTCACAAATCAAGAGTTTTCCTGTATCACAGTTGGAGGACTTAGGAGAAGCGTTGTTGGATTTTCAGGGTATTGATGATTTGGATGACTGGCTACAAAAATATACTGAATTAAGTTAATTTATAAGTATCTGCCTTAACGATACAGAGATCCCCGACTTCTTCGAGAAGTCGGGGATCTGAAACCCTCACGGTCTGCAAATCAAATATGGTTGCTATATACATGGAACAACTCAATTGAATTCACAATCATTACGCTAGAGGGTGGTTGAAAAATTCTGATTAAGACAATTACAACATTAACCAACAAACAAATGAGCAATTACATCCTGTACATCTAGAGTTTTTTTGTCAGAATCAGGATAACCAGGATTAAAGGATTTACAGGATGTTATTTAATAATTGTTGGTGGAAATTTGGGGATTATTTTGTTTATTCTGATTAAGACAATTACAACATTAACCACCAACAAACAAATGAGCAATTACATCCAGTACATCCTCAAATCCTGGATATCCTGATTCTGACAAAAATTATCCGCGTTCATCTGCGTTTATCTGCGTTCACCTCTTAGATGATTTGGGCAGAAGTGTTAAATCAGGAAATATAATCAAAGGGATTATTTAATATGGCTAAACGTGAAGACTATCAACTAAGACCTTTACAAGAATCTGATTTGGAAATGGTATTAAGTTGGCGTAATTCAGAGAGAGTCAGAGCTAATATGTATACAGATCATATTATCAGTCTTGAAGAACATCAAACTTGGTTTAAAAAAATAAAAGATGAGCCAACCGTTGACTATTTAATCTGTGAATTTCAAAATCATCCTATTGGGTTGGTTAACTTTACAAATATAGATAAAAATAATAATAAGTGTTACTGGGGATTTTATTTGGGGGAAACTGCAACTCCTTTAGGTAGTGGAGGTGCTTTAAGTTTTATTAGTATGGAATATATTTTTGAAATTGTTGATATTAGAAAAGTTTGTAGTGAAGTTTTAAGTTTTAATAATAAGTCTTTAAAACTCCATAAAAGACTCTCCTTCCAAGAAGAAGGATGTTTTAAAAAACACATCTATAAGAATCTTGAATATCAAGATGTTATTTGTTTAGCCTTATTTCAAGAAAATTGGTTACATAATAAAAATGATATAGCTAAAATCGTATTTAGGAATAAATAATGTGATTAATAATTATGTTGTAGTTTTTGTAGTCAGATGTAAACTAATACATCAATAACTTATCTCAGATAGCAGAGTGATCATGAAGACAATAGAGATTCAAGATAGAAAAATTGGTAGCAATCATCCCCCATTTATCATTGCCGAAATGTCAGGCAATCATAACCAATCCTTAGAAAGAGCCTTGGAAATTGTCGAAATAGCTGCCAAAACAGGAGTTCACGCCCTCAAAATCCAAACTTATACAGCAGATACCATGACCCTCGACTTAGAACGAGACGAGTTTTTTATTAATGATCCTAAAAGCTTGTGGTATGGTAAATCCTTGTTTGAACTTTATCAACAAGCATATACCCCTTGGGAATGGCATAAACCAATATTCGATCGCTGCCGGGAATTAGGTATCATCGGGTTTAGCACACCCTTTGACTTTACCGCAGTAGATTTCCTAGAATCCCTAGATGTTCCCTTTTATAAAATAGCCTCCTTTGAAAACACCGATTTACCACTAATTCGCAAAGTTGCCAGTACAGGAAAGCCTATCATCATTTCCACCGGTATGGCAGCGATCGCCGAATTAGATGAAACTGTCACGGCAGCAAGAGAAGCTGGCTGTCAAGATTTAGTCTTGCTTAAATGTACGAGTAGCTACCCCTCCACTCCAGCCGATTCAAATTTACTCACCATCCCCCACTTGCGAGATTTATTCAATGTCCAGGTTGGCTTGTCCGATCATACCTTGGGTATCGGGGTAGCCGTCGCTAGTGTGGCATTAAGTGCTACTGTAATTGAGAAACACTTTACACTTGATCGATCTGATGGTGGTGTGGATTCGGCTTTTTCGATGGAACCGGAGGAAATGAAGCAGTTGGTGCTAGAAACTGAACGAGCATGGCAAGCTATGGGTGGCATCTATTATGGACGCACTGCTGCCGAGGAGAAATCATTGCTATTTCGCCGATCTCTTTATGTTGCTGAGGATATGAAGGCTGGAGATATTCTTACCCCTGACAATCTTCGCGCCATTAGACCGGGTTGTGGATTAGCTCCTAAATATTATAGTCAATTTCTAGGCAAATCAATCAAACAGAACACCGAAAAAGGTACACCAGTTAGTTGGGAATTAATCGTTTAAATAACTACTACTCTTTAATGTTGACAAATCATCAATCTAAGAACTCAGTACGCATTTGTGCCGCTGTCTCAACTACACAATTGCTACCTCTTATTCATATTCTTCGGCATCAACCAAAAGCGGATTGTCAAGATGTACTACTCTGGGATACCTATTTCATGGGTGCTGCCGCTGAAGAAGGTGCAAAACTCATGCAAGCTGTTGCAGAAAGTTATCCTTTTGCGGCAATCTATCGGTTAGAGAATTTTAAAATTCCTACTCATCGAACAGCAGGAGTAATAGGCTGGCCGTTTCAATTTTGGTTAAGACATAGACATGATTCTCAAAAACTGAAAAAATTATTACTCGCCCATCTGAAAGATAGCCCTAAAGTTGAAATTTGGACTGATGAACCTATTCATTTCCCAATGATGTTTTTACATGGTATGTTTCCTACTGCCACTCATGTAAAAATCCCTCATGCATTTGATTTGGAGCTATCTGCAAATAAATTTGATCGGGCAGCAAGGTTAGAACAAAGGAAGCTTCTTACTACCATACCACGAAGAATTCTCTGGAAAATCAACAAGCTCATTAGTGGTATTAGTTATGATACAGAAACTGGGTTGATTTTTGACCGTGCCTATACCTTCAACCGTCCCAGCTCATGGTCTGATTCCAGTGTTGATATGTCTCAAACAATCACACTTGAAAATATGAAGGAAATTTATAGCTCCTTATCTCAGTATTTACGGTCAGAGATAGAGGCTAAAATTCAGTCAGTTTCTTCTCCCCAAAAAAAGCCTTGGATTCTATTACTTTTATTTCCTATTTCTAGTTTAGAAAATAAAGAGGTTTATCGCAATGCCATCAATCGAATATTTCAGGAAAAATCAGAGCTTTTCTCTGGTCATCAGCTTGTGATAAAACCTCATCCGATTGGCTCCACTAAATTGCCGTTGGAACTTGTTGAAGAATTAAGCCGCGATTTACCAATTGAAGTCAGTTTTTTCAATTGTCGATTGAATTTAGATATTCTTTGGCATTTAATCCCTGCTGATATTGTCCTAGCTGGTCCGTGTGGTGCTCTTCCAATCGTGAGTCGATTAGGTGTGGCTCGAAGTTTAGTGATCAATGAAATTTTAGAAGATAATTTTAACTTCTTCTCAGAAGAAAGTGTTGAATTTAAGCAGTTTAAGGAAATGATGGAGGGTCTTGATGTTGTTTAAACAACCCTTATTGGATTATAAAAGTCATGTCTTTTAAATATAAAAATCGCTTAATTGTAACAACCACTCCAAATAGTCTTTTATCTGCCATTCTCTGTTTGCAGCATTTAAAGGTAGAAGAAATATCGAAAACTGTTTTGGCGATAAGTGGTGATTTTGCGAGTCATTCTGGACATGATGATTATCAAAACAGCTTACGCGAACTCGCAGATATGTATCCTTGGTTGAACATCATCTGGTTTACGGGTTTGCGAAGTATGCTTAGTTATCACTTTCCAGAAACTATATTTCCCTCTCCCTTGATGCGTCGAAAAATGAATGAGAATGATTGCAAAATTGTTCAGGGAGTAATTGCCGCAGCAGAAAATATGTATTTATTGTCTGACTCTATTGGTTCTAGTAGTCTAGGAAAGTTTACTGTTGACGAATTATGGCTCGAGTACCCAGATTTTGCGGTGTGTCGTCTATTTTGGCGACTTCTTCCTAAAGCGCGCAAAATTCTGTATCCTCATGCTTCGGATTTACAGTCTAAGTATGATTGTACAATAAGACAAAAGTATGCAGGACAATATGTAAATTCGACTGAGTTATTATTGAGGTCTAGGATAAGAGAGATATTATTTGCTGATCCTATTTCATCTGATCAACTGCGCTGGGACGAAATCTTAACTTTAAATGAGTCACCTCCCATGGGATCACCAATAATTGATTGTAGTTCGCAACTTGAAGAAAACATTTTACGTGCTATAGCCCAAAAATTGCCTATGAATCGATATCAAGAGTTGCAAAACTTAGTTTCTAAAGGAGAGAAAGATAATACTGCTCTATTGCTTTTAGGTAATTTGGGAGATCAATATTTAGCCGAAGAAATAATGAGTTATAAAGACTTGATAGAAATCATATTGCAGCGTCAATCAATCAATACTATACTTATCAAAGCTCATCCACGTCATCCACAAGAAATATATGAATATATTAGTCAGAGTTTACAGCAAATATTCCCTTGCATTCAGTTTAAGATGTTAATTGGTTATGAAGGAATGCCGATAGAATTGATGCTCCCTTTTTTGCATTTCTGTGTTTGTATTGCTGGATGGACAAGTGTTATAAGAACTGTATTTAACATTAAGAAAGTTCCTATTTTTGTTGGAGTGAGTCGTCTTAAGCCGCTAGTCTATTCTACGACTGATAGAAAAATCATGTTCGATGATTTTCTTGTGAGTTTAGAGTTATATGCTGAATTAATCTAATACCGATCGAGTTAATTAAATTTATGAATCCAATTGCCTTACTAAATAACATTAACCACAGTATAAAGGTCAATCCAACTTGGGGAGATCGCTGGAGCCGATTAATTTGGCTCTATAGTAATAAGCCACTTGTAAAACCTTTCTCAACAGGTCGGCATCAGATTAATTTTCAATACGCATCACCTATTGATAAAATCACACTTTCTGTTCGTGACAATGGTGGCTCTGATGCCTTCATCTTTAGCGAAGTATTCGATCACTGTTACTACAATCTTCCATTACCATTCCAACCTAAAACTATTTTAGACTTAGGTGCTAATGCAGGGTTTACAGCTATCTTTTTTGCACGTCAATATCCATCTGCCGAAATTGCTTGTGTTGAGCCAATACCTGGTAATGTTGAGCTTCTTTGTAAAAATCTTGAACTAAATAATATTCAAGCTCAAGTGTTCCAATCTGCGATCGCGGTAACGGATGGTTTTTTAGAGATGGAATTAGATGCTAACGATTACGGACACAAAGTTGCGGGTATTGAATACGGGAAAAAGTTGACGGGTAAAACTATTCAGGTCGAAGCACTTAGTATTCCCACCTTATTACAGAAATTAGGTTGGAATAGAATTTCTCTTCTCAAAATAGACATTGAAGGCTATGAAGCCGTTCTTCTGAAAGATAATTGTGATTGGTTATCTCTTGTCGATGCTATTTGTATTGAGTGCCATGAAGGTTATGGCGAAGCTGATCTTCAATATCTGGCTAAATCATGGGGATTTTCCTCACCTCAGTTATTGCCTGGAACATGGTTATTGCTGCGAGTAGAGGAGAGTGCATGAAACCACTTCATCTTTTCTACGAAGAACCAGATCCCGATCGCTGGCTCCCTTTTGATCGCTATCCGCGCAAAATAATTCGCCGTATTGTCCGAGGTAAGCCAAGACCAGGAGGACAAACAAGAGTTTTTCTAAACCTCTGTGCAGGATTAGAAAGACTAGGCATAGCTTATAGAGTTAACGACTATCAATATATTCAACGCCATGCCGACGAGGTAGCTTGCATTGTTGGGAAGCCCCATTTACTAGATAAAATAAAATGGCAAAATCCTATTCTATTTGGTGCAGCCGTTTTTGCTCACCCTGACGACGACCCGAATTTATTTGATCGCTTACCCATTCGCAAAATACTAGTTCCAGGGGAATGGATGCGGCAAATGTGTGAACCTTATTATGGCGATCGCGTGATTGCTTGGCCAGTTGGTATTGCTACCGATGAATGGATACCTGCATCTAGAAAGGATAAAGATATTGACTTCTTACTATATGATAAGGTGCGATGGGATCATGAACATTATGAACAAGAATTGATTAACCCTATCCATTCTTGTTTGCAATCTCAAGGTTTTACTGTGGCCACTATTCGCTATGGTTTCTACAAAGAAGAAGAATTTCGGTCTCTTCTTGACCGTTGTAAAGCCATGATTTTCCTTTGTGAACATGAAACCCAAGGAATTGCTTACCAGCAGGCTCTTTCCTGCGGTGTGCCTATTCTGGCATGGGATCGGGGTGGTTTCTGGCAAGATCCTGCTTACTTTCCTCATCAAGTTAAGTTTGAACCTGTTAGTTCAGTTCCATACTGGAGCGATCGCTGTGGTGTAAAGTTCAAAAATATAAGTGAGTTTCCCGCTAAGTTAGCGGAATTTGAGGATAAGCTGAATTCTGAAGACTTTGCTCCTCGTGATTATATTTTAGAAAATCTCACTTTGGAAAAATGCGCTCAAAATTATCTTGATATTTTATTTAGTCAGCAATAAACTGGCAAGCGATCGCCTACAGAAAACAGTGATATAATCACTAATTTTGAAATCTCAAATTAGTTGTTGGGGAAATTCTCAGTCGTTGAAAATCCCTATATATCATAGATACTGAATTAAAACAACTTGGTAAAAATGGTAAAAATCCTGATTCTCACAAGTGGACATATTTGTAATTTACCCCGTTCCCAAAAAGAAGCTGAAACATTGGCAAATGCTGGTTATGATGTCACAGTCGGAGGATTTTGGTCTGATCCAGAATTAGTCAAGCGCGATCGCCCTTAATACTGAAAAAGCTCGCTCCGAATTGATTATCTGTCCCGTCTTGCTTGCAGTTAAAGAAGCTTTACCGAATATTGGATTTTTCTCTGGCGAGGAATTTAACGTTGATGTGGAAATGGTTTTAAATGGAGTTTGTGACTATATTTTCAGCCAATCCCCTGAGCAGCTATATGTTACAGCCCCTGTTACAATGGTGGTAGAAGCAAAAAAAGAAAATCTTAAAGGAGGATTAGGTCAGTGTATGGCTGAAATGGTTGCTGCTTGGAAATTTAATAAAGAGCGTCAAAATGCTATTAAGAGTGTTTATGGAGTGGTAACAACTGGTACTGTTTGGCGGTTTCTGAAGCTCCAAGAAAAAACTGTAACGATAGATTTAAATGAATATCCTCTTCCCCCAAGCGGCTCGATTTTAGCTAGACTCATTCTAATGTCTTCACAATAATAAACAAAAGGTAGGAATCCTAACACACTTAAAAACAAGTATTTTTTCTTGCTAAATTTTGAGCCGCAATCGGGAAAACGTCATGAATTAGCCATGGAATTTATATCCTTACACAAATATCAAATTGGAACCAGAACGATTTAAAATACTAACATGACCATTTTAACAAAAGCCATATTTATCTCAAGTAGTTCTTCACTTAATGGAATTTCTGGTGGACAACAAATCTGTACACAAGAATATTTGAATGTGCTGCGGCATGCTGGCTTTGAGCTATCAATTATAGAGTACGATTGGGATCAACGGTGTTTAACTCGTTTATTTAGAAAAGTTTTCTCTAAACCCTACAAATACGCTTTACCGCCAAATTTATTACATGATGTACTTACCAGACTTCAAAATAGCGACACAAGGTTTATATTTCTAAATGTTGTTGATTTAGCTCCTTTAGCTGAACAGTTGCGGTCTTATCTCAGCAATAACTACAGAATTATTCTCCTCTCTCATGGATTAGCCAGTGTTGATTTTCTTCATGAAATCCGCGCAAAAGGTGAAGGTGATGCTTTTAGTCAAACAAATAGTTCTGATACCTATAAGCTTGCTCAGCAACTCATAGCAGAGTGTAAACAGCGAAAATTTATAGATTTTGTTTTTTGCCTTGCTTCTTTTGAGGCAGAGATTGAACGGTGGCTAGGAGCAAAAAAAGTAACCTGGCTACCGAGAACAATTATAGAATCCCCCCTAGATTGGACTCCTAATAATCAACGACTTGGTTTTGTTGGGACTGTTGATCACCCACCAAATTCAGAAGGGTTGATTCTGTTTCTTGAAGCATTTCAGAAAATAGCACCTTCTAATGTTCGGTTCAGACTAGTTGGGAGTCCTAAAAGAGATGCAGAAAAAATTGCCCAAAGGTTTCCAATAGTAGAATATCTAGGAAATTTATCTGATGAAAATCTCAAGAAAGAGGCAAGCACTTGGAATTGTTTTATTCATCCGATTTTTTGTTATGCCAGAGGGTGTAGTACAAAATTAGCCATAGCGATAGGTTGGCAAATACCTATAGTCACCACTTCAGCAGGTTGTCGAGGCTATAGTTGGGCTTCTGGAAGTTTACCTATAGCTGAAACGCCAGAGTTATTGGCAAAACTTGCTTTAGATATGTTGACTCTGGAAGTAGCTCAAGCTGCACAAAAGGAGATTCGTATTATCGCCAGTTCATCACCAACATTATTTGATGTTGCTAAGAAGGTTCGCTCTTCATTATTTTCAGAGACTTAAATTCTAACGCGACAAATAATTATGAATAATAAAATAATACAGTACAGCGTCAATTTTTTACCTTGGCAATTTCGTGGATGGATTAAACACATTCCGATTATATCTAATTTACAACGCTGGTTTTTTGCTAAATTTTTAGCAGGGCAAGAATTTATTCATCTAATTAATGCAGGTCCAGCCAAAGGGTTAAAATATCCCGTTAAGCTTCCCGAAGATAAGGCTATTTGGTCCGGTACTTATGAACCAGATTTCGCGCTAGTTCTTGCCAATTCAGTGCAGCCAGGAGATATTTGCTATGATATTGGCGGTTATCGAGGCTTTTTTAGTAGTGTTTTTGCCTTAGCGGGCGCTAAATTGGTCATTACTTTTGAACCGCTACCAGCAAACATTAGTCAACTTCGCCGATTAGCAGAAGTTAACCCTCAGCTTCCTCTAAGATTAGAGTCCATAGCAGTCGGAGAAGAGGATGGTTTTGTGGAATTTTATGTGATGCCAGAAGCGAGTATGGGAAAACTAGAAAATAGTTCTTTTCAAGCTGAGGTTAAAGGATCTGACTTGTTAACAGTTCCTATCCGTAAATTGGATAGTCTAGTCAGTGAAGAAGCAATTCCGACTCCACAAGTAATCAAAATTGATGTAGAAGGCGCAGAAGTTCAAGTTCTCAAAGGTGCAAGGGAAATGCTTTGTAAGTATCATCCCCTACTGTTGATTGAAGCACATTCTCCTTTGTTAGCAAATGATTGTACTTCTATACTCAGAGAGTTAGGTTATCAAGTTTCTGTACTGGAAACTGGTTTTGCTCCTAATCCTCAATCCGATCCTGAAGTGTGCCATTTGATTGCTAAATTTCCTTAATAATCAGCAATATAAAGATGACATAGTTGTAAGTAGAGTTTGCTGAAAAAGTTGTCTGTGAGGGCAGGGAACTCTTAACTCTTAACTGGGAACAGTTTCAACTATCTCGATATCCTCAATTTTCCAAATCCGACAAGGAAAAATGCACCTATTTTGAGACACCATCAGCCAAAACCTTGCACTTTTTTGGGATAAAAATCCGCGAAACCCTTATTAATAAATGGTTTTAGCTTTATTTAGCAAGCCCTAAATATTCTTTCACTTCAATAATGACTAATGATTAGTTTGCATAAAATGAATACTTTAAGAGAAAACTCAAATAAATTAAATTCACTACAAATCTTAAGAGGAATTGCTGCACTACTTGTGATTCTTGCTCATGGAACTGCCGTAGCAGAAAAAGTATTTAATTAAAATTACCTATTTAAGTATTTTTACATGGGTAACTGTGGTGTAGATATATTTTTCGTGCTGAGTGGATTTATTATTTTCTATTCAAATTACCATTTGATTGGTGACTCTTTGAAATTTGCTAACTTTCTAAAAAAAAGGATTATTAGAATTTATCCAATTTACTGGATAGTAACCTTAAGTATTATGCCTGTTTATGCAATTATCCCCTCATTTGGACAAGGAGATGAACTAAATTTTAATGTTATTATTGGCTCGTTATTGCTGATACCTAATTATAGATCGCCAATTCTAGTTTCTGCATGGACATTAATTCATGAAATGCTATTTTACATTATTTTTGGTTTGATTATTTTGTTAAAGCCGAATTTTGTTTCAAAAACAATACTTATTATTTGGTTAACTATTATTAGTTTGCTTATTTTGAACAATTTTACTTTAATTAAAGTTGATATATCAGATCCTCTTATTAGAGTATTGATACATCCTCAAAATATAGAATTTATACTCGGATGTATAGCTGCGAAAATAATAATTGCAAATAAAACTAAATTTGAAACAATGTCTAAAATGTCTATTAAAGCCATAAAAATAACGGTCTTTTTTTGTTTTTTTATCATAGCATTGTCCGGTTTTTCTCAATACTATAATATTCAAATTTTTAATTTATTAACTGGTATTCATGTATTGATATATGGAATAGTTTCAACGATTTTAATTTTATGCCTTGTATTTCTTGATACATGGCATATAAATAAGGATCTCAACTATGAGTACCTTGTACAAGGTACAAGTATAATTAAACCGCCATGTACTATATCTGGTATGATACTACTAGGAGAAGCATCATATTCAGTATATTTAACCCACGGACCAGCTCTTTCGGCTTTGTCAAAATTCATGAAACATCTCAGAGTGGATGAATTGATAGGTGGATTTTGGGCATCAAATATTTTGTTTGCGCTTGTGGTTGCTTCAGGAATAATCACATACTTATATGTTGAGTTACCAATGTTAATCTTTTTAAAGAAACGTTTTATAAAATAAGTTTATTACATTAGCGATGACCGAACTTGTTTGGTTTTTCGGTTATTTTTATGAAAACCCTGATTCAAAATTATTGAGAGCCTCATTCTTGTGAAAAAAGCCTTGATTCATCGAGTTCTTATTGTTAGCCCCCATTTCCCACCAATTAACGCCGCTGATCACCAGCGTATTAGAATGGCACTGCCATATTTTGAAGAATTTGGATGGGATGTAACTGTTCTATGTATCGAACCAGATTTTATCGAAGGAATATATGATCCCAACCTAAATTTGACGGTTCCAGCAAACATTGAAATTATTCGATCATCAGCTATTTCTCCGAAACTATCTAGAAAATTAAAACTTGGGAATTTAGCTTTTAGATCCATACCTTTTTTGATAAAAGCAACAGCTAAATATTTTGAAAAAAATTATTTTGATTTAGTTTATTTCTCAAATACAGTTTTTTTGACCATGCCCCTTGGTCGCTACTGGCTAGAGAAATATAAAATTCCTTATATTTTAGACTTTCAAGATCCTTGGTTAAGTGATTATTATGATCGCACTCAAAACACACCCCCCGGTGGCAAACTAAAATATGCAGCCGCTCAATCTTTTGCTAAGATTTTAGAACCCTTTACCTTGGCTAAAGCCTGTCATATAACCAGTGTTTCGCCAGAATATCCCAAAGTATTAATGCAGCGATATTCCTGGCTCAAGGAAGAGCAGTTTACTGTTCTCCCCTTCGGCGCACCTGAGAAAGATTTTGAAATATTACCCAAACTGAATAGCCAACAGAAAATATTTGATCCCAATGATGGTTATCAACATTGGGTTTATGTGGGTAGAGGTGGTGAAGATATGGCTTTGAGCCTGAATGTCCTTTTCTTAGCAATTCAAAAACATCGTCAGCACAATCCCGAAATTTGGCAAAAAATTAAAATTCATTTTGTTGGGACAAAATATTCAATTTTTGACAACAATAAGGAGATAGAGGCGATCTCCGAATTCTATAATTTAGACGATATAATAACTGAATATCCACAACGTATCCCTTACTTTGAAGCTTTGCAAGTTTTAAAAGATAGTCATGCCATTTTAATAATTGGATCTGATGATCCAGGCTATTCAGCATCTAAAGTTTATCCATGTATCCTTGCTCAGAAGCCCATCTTAGCAATTCTACATGAACAAAGCTTCGTAGTCAATTTACTGGAAAGTTGTCAAGCAGGACAAGTAGTGACATTCAGTGACACTGTTACAACAAACCTTGTAGACCCGCTAATAGATAAAATTAACTGGTTACTATCTCAGTCTCAAAACTATACTTCTGCGACAGATTGGCAGGCTTTCAAACCCTATACAGCCAAAGAAATGACCCGCTATCTGTGCCATGTTTTTGATCGATATATATCTTCTTAAATATTTATGCTTGAACAATTACCAGCGCTAACCCAAAATAATCTACAAGCCAAGATAAATCTCCGTAAAAGTCAACGTCAGCTATTGCCATTTTTCTGGATTACAATCATCGCTTATACTACATTCGTATTTTCCAAAGTTTATTTTAATGAAACAATTCTCATCGAAGATGTATTTGGATGTCTAGCGATTTCAGCAGCGTCCCTACTTTCAGTTTATCTTTGGTGTGCGGGTAAGGCATTTGGTGTACCAATTTTCCCAATTTTTTCTGTCACTTATCTCTGGACTTCCGCCCTGCCTTTACTTTTAAAAAATCCTGGAGTATTTAAATATAGTAATTCAGAGAGATTCTTTGCAAGTATGACTGTTACTGGGTTTCTTTTATTGTCGACCTTAATTTGGTATCAATTTGTTAAAAGGTTTCCACAGCCAAAGGCTTACTATAGAACCATAGGAATCCACAAAGGTGAGAATATTTTTCTAGGAGTTTTATTTATATCAAATTTATTTACTATATTTATTCCGTATATTTCGTTATATTTGGATAGAGGGACGTTTCCTATAATTCGAGGTGCAATACTAGCTTTATCAGCCATCGCTACTTTCGCAATGTCTTATAGATTTGGTAAAGGTAAATTATCTCAAATTAACAAAATTTTGTACCTTGTCTTGTTAACTGCAAATATAATTAGCAGTGCTATTGGTTTTTTATTAGTTGGTTCCCTATCCTTATTTTTAATCGCAATTATTAGTTACTCTATAGGTAAAAATAAATTCCCAGTGATTTTTGCTGTAATTATATTTAGCTTATTTGCCGTACTACATACAGGCAAAGCTTCTATGAGACAGTTATACTGGCATCAAACAATTGCTATTCAACCTTGGCAATATCCAGCTATATTTGGAGAATGGTTTGATTTCGGACTTAAAGGTTTATTTTCTCAAAAAGAAGAATCTGGTAACTCTGGTCAGTCAATTATTGAACGCTCTAGTGTTATTCAACAGCTATTATTAACCCAGTCATCAACAAAACTTGGACAGCCACTACTTTATGGTTCTACCTATAGTATTATTCCTCAATTACTTATCCCTCGAATCTTTAACCCTAATAAGATAATTAGCCATGAAGGAACAACTATCCTCAACGTCTATTATGGTATACAAACTCGTGAAGATACATTAACTACAACTATTGGATGGGGATTATTAGCAGAAGCATATGCAAATTTTGGTCTCTTGGGTTGTGGTTTACTGGCTTGTATTTGTGGCACTGTCTATGGATACATAGGACTAATTAGCATAAATGCTCCTGTATTTAGCGACCGTTATTTATTGTCAATTTTATTTTTTAGTTATGCATTTCAAACAGAATTTACAGCAGGGGTTTATGTAGCTGCTTTATTTCAATCATTAGTAACATTATTTATATTCTTATTTTTCTTTACCAAAGTTCAAAAAATAGAAGCTATAGAAAATTAATGACAAATTTAGCAATTATTGCATCTCATCCAATTCAGTATTACGCGCCACTTTTTCGGTGTCTGGCTGAAGACTGTAATTTTAATATTAAAGTATTCTATTTATGGGATTTTGGCATTACAAATCAGATTGATCCAGGATTTAAGCAATCATTAAAATGGGATATTCCATTACTAGATGGCTATGATTTTGAATTTGTGCCTAACATTAGTAAAAATCGAGGCACTCATCATATCTTTGGCTTGCAAAATCCCAGCCTGACTCAGCAAGTTTTAGCATTTAAACCAAATGCTATATTCCTGACAGTCTCCTATAACTACGCAAGTATTTATAGGTTTCTTTGGCAAATGAGGAATATAAATATTCCCATAATATTTCGTGGTGATTCCCATCGAATTCAGACAAAAAATAATTTTAAAAGTCAGCTTAAAAAGCTATTTATTACCAAAATTTTCCAAAATTTTGATGCTTGTTTATATGTTGGCAAAGCCAATTATGAATACTTTAAATATCATTCTGTCTTAGAGAGTAAATTATTCTTCGCTCCCCATGCTATTGATAATCACCGGTTTTCTGCCATGACTAATGAGGCATCTAGTCAAGCGAAAACTTGGAAACAAGAATTAGGTATCCCTCCCCAAAATCAGGTAATCCTTTTTGCTGGCAAATTTGAACATAAAAAGCGTCCTTTGGATTTAATTCAGGCTTTTATTAATGCACAATTAAAATCAGTGTCTCTGCTATTAGTTGGGTCTGGAAATTTAGACGCAGAAATGCGAGATTTGTCTAAGCATAATGATCAAATTTACTTTGCTCCATTTCAAAACCAATCCCTAATGCCGCGTACTTATGCTAGTTGTGATGTCTTTGTTTTGCCTAGCTATGGTAGTGGTGAAACATGGGGGTTGGCAATTAATGAAGCGATGTGTATGGGATGTCCTGTAATTGTTAGCAGTCATGTTGGTTGTGCGGCTGATTTAGTTAAACCCATGCAGAATGGCTTGATTTTTGAGGCAGGAAATGTAGAGGCTCTTACTGCTAGTCTTAAAGAGGCTATGGCTGATCATTATCGCTTGAAACAATGGGGAGAAGAAAGTAAAATCATTGTCAGGGATTACTGTTATGGTAGCATAATTGCAGGCTTAAAGGAAGCCTTGGCAGCGATATGTAAGAAATAGGCGTTGGTGAATTGGGGTATGAAAGTCGAAAATTCCATCTCTCAAACTCTTACTCTCTGCGCCTGGATCACCTCTGCGTGAAATAAAATCATACTTTTACTCAGCAACACCAATAAATAAATATTATCTAAGTAATTGGAAAAAAATATTTACAGTCATTGCGAGCGAAGGGAAGCAGTCATTGCGAGCGAAGGGAAGCAATCACAACCCTGGCGATTGCTTCATTTCACTTCGTTCCATATGGCTAACGCCACGCTTACGCAATGACATTGTGTAATTAATTCTGTCTCACTACTTATATTATCTATGAATAAAAATAATCTTCACCTCTGGTTTCCGAACATATTTGAATTTACAGGGGGTATTCAAACATACTGCTGTTTCTTCCTCCAAGCCATTCAGAATATCTACCCTGATACTGATTATGATATCTTTATCAAACATGATAGACATTCCTCACCCAACTTCTCGACCATAGCCCCTACTAGGTTTCACTTTGCTGGATCTATACCATTACCACTGAGAACAGTTGTATTTGCAGCCCAGTTAATTGGTTGGGGAATCTGGAAGCGCCCAAAATTAATCATTACCGGACACCTGAATTTTACCGTGGCAGCCTACTGGCTAAAACAGTTGACAAATATCCCTTATTGGACAGTTGCTCATGGTATCGAAGCCTGGAATATCAAAAACCCAGCTTTGCACACAGCTTTACATCATGCAGACCTGATTTTAGCAGTTAGTAGCTACACACGCGATCGCCTAATCAAAGAACAAAACCTCGACCCGAATAAAATTGTTATTTTACCAAACACTTTTGATTTCAATCGCTTTCAACCAGCCCCCAAACCTGCTTATTTATTAGAGAAATATGGACTAAGGCGCAAACAACCTATAGTATTAACTGTAGCTCGACTAGCAGAGGTTGAACGTTATAAGGGTTATGACCAAATTCTTCAAGCACTTCCTCAAATTCGTCAGCAAATTCCCGATATTCATTACATTCTTGTGGGTAAAGGAAATGACGAAACTAGAATTAAGCAATTAATTACCCAACTCGGATTACAAGATTGTGTCACCTTAGCTGGATTTATTCCTGATCAACAACTGTGTGATTACTACAATCTCTGTGATATTTTTGCTATGCCTAGTAAAAAAGAAGGATTTGGTATTGTTTATTTAGAAGCCTTAGCTTGTGGTAAACCTGTTTTGGGAGGTAATCAAGACGGCGCAACGGACGCGCTTTGTCATGGTAAACTAGGGGCATTGGTAAATCCTGATGATGTAGATGAAATTACTCAAACTATTATTCAGATTTTACAAGGTACATATCCCAACCCTTTAATGTATCAACCCGAATCTTTGCGTCAACAGGTTATTGATACCTTTGGTTTCGAGCAGTTTCAGAAGACTTTGGCTGGATATTTGCAGGATCATTAAACTAGATCATAAAATCAGGAAGGTAGCCAGGAAGAAGCCAGGAAGAAACCAGGAAGAAGCCAGGAACGAAGCCAGGAACGAAGCCAGGAAGAAGCCAGAAGAAGCCAGGAAGAAGCCAGGAAGAAACCAGGAACGAAGCCAGGAACGAAGCCAGGAACGAAGCCAGGAGGTAGCCAGGAAGAAGCCAGGAAGGAAGCCAGGAGGTAGCCAGGAAGAAGCCAGGAGGTAGCCAGGAAGAAGCCAGGAGGTAGCCAGGAAGAAGCCAGGAGGTAGCCAGGAAGAAGCCAGGAGGTAGCCAGGGAATTAATTCCCTGTCTAATAGCTGAAGTCGGTTAAAACCGACTGGTTTGGGTAATATTGATATATGGCATTTCTGGTTTTTACCTCACCCTAACTCTGCCCTTTGCAAGGCTAAGTAATTGGACAAAAATATTTACAGTCATTGCGAGCGAAGCGAAGCAATCGCAAGGGTTGTAATTGCTTCATTTCACTGCGTTATATATGGCTAACGCCACGCTGCGCTAACGCGATGACATTGTGTAATTAATTCTGTCTCACTACTTATCGTGTAAACACAAGTTAAATTACCCCCCTTAACCCCCCCGATGCTTTGGGGGGAAACCGGAAAAATTAGTTCCCTGGCTGTGATGTTATCATAGATATATATCTATTTAGGCATTGCTGATTAAGGGTATGAATTTTAGTCTCACGCAAAGGCGCAAAGACGCACTGAGGTAAGAGTTTTAAAGGTTAAATTTGGGAATTTCATACCTCAATTCAGCAACGCCTCTATTTAATTCATAGTTAAATCCAATGGTTAAATTCCAATTTTATACCAACTCATAGCATATATATATATAATAACAAATATGTGCGGAATTGCGGGTATTATCAAACTAAATACCAACGATGGGAGTTTAGAAGCAAAAATCGAAAAGATGCAAACTGGACTAAAGCATCGTGGACCAGATGATGCAGGTATTTATATTTCAACTGACAAACAAGCAGCTTTAGCTCATACTCGACTTTCTATTCTTGATCTCAGTTCCGCTGGACATCAACCCATGTCTACCAGTGACGGACGATATTCAATTACTTTTAATGGGGAAATTTACAACTTTCAAGAACTACGAGAAAATCTTATTTCCCAAGGTGAAAAATTTCATTCTCAAACAGATACAGAAGTAATTCTCAAACTCTATCAAAAAATCGGTTCTGATTGTGTCCAACACTTACGAGGAATGTTTGCTTTTGCCATTTGGGATGATTTAGAAAAAACTTGTTTTTTAGCTCGTGACCCTTTAGGAATTAAACCACTTTATTATTACCAATTAGGTACAACTTTGGTATTTGCCTCCGAACTCAGAGCAGTTTTAGCATCTGGTTTACCTGCAATTAATATGAGTGTGGAAGGATTATATGGTTATTTAACAACCGGTTCAGTTCCCGAACCATACACCCTAATCGCTGACATTCATTGTTTACCCGCTGGTAATTGGCTATATTGGCAGAATGGAAATACTACCAAAAAACAATATTGGCAAATAAATTTTACTCCTGAAGCAATTTCTCCTCCAGAAGCGGAAGAAATAGTCCGTAAAGCTTTATTAGATTCCATTCAACATCATTTTATTAGTGATGTACCCGTGGGAATTTTCCTCAGTGGTGGTATTGACTCTACAACCATTCTCGCTTTAGCAACCCAAACCCAAAAATCGCAATTATCTACCTACTCCATAACTTTTGCTGAATCAGAATTCAATGAAGGAGAATTAGCTCAAAAAATCGCTAATCATTTTGGTGCAAAACACACAGAATATCAAGTTACATCATCCTTTGCTAAGAGCATATTACCCGATTTCCTCGCAGCAATTGATCAACCGAGTATTGATGGCTTTAATACATTTTGTGTCTCTAAAGTTGCCCATGACAATGGCATGAAAGTAGTATTATCAGGTTTAGGAGGAGATGAAATATTTGGTGGATATCAGTCTTTTCAAAAAGTTCCCCAAATGGTTGCATGGGGTAAAAAACTAAATACATTACCTTTCTTGCGTACAGGTTTGGGTCTAGGATTGGAACGTTGGGGAACTTCACCAAAAATAAAACGATTGGGTGACTTTTTAAAACAACCTCCTACTTTTGCTTCTGCTTATAATACTTTTCGCGGTATTTTTTCTCATCAAGAAGCTTGTATCATTATTAATCAATTATCAATAAGCATCCCAATATTACCCCCCTTAGTCCCCCCTTATCAAGGGGGGAAACCGGAATCTAGTTCCCTCCCCTCAGTCCCTTTCCAGGAAGGGAAAGCGGAAAGCATCCCGGTATTACCCCCCTTAGTCCCCCCTTATCAAGGGGGGAAACCGGAGTCTAGTTCCCTCCCCTCAGTCCCTTTCCAGGAAGGGAAACCGGAATCTAGTCCCCTCCCCTTAGCAAGGGGAGGGTTAGGGTGGGGTTCTACCCCAGAAGATGAAGTCAGCTTCTTAGAATTAAGTGGTTATATGCGTAATCAATTACTGCGAGATAGTGATATCATGAGCATGAATTGGGGTTTAGAATTGCGTGTTCCCTTTGTGGATAAAACCTTATTAGAAGCTGTTGCACCAATTCCTAGTAATATTCGTTTAGCACAGGGGAAAAAATTGTTAACACAAGCAATTACAGAAATACCTGATTGGGTAATAAATAGACCTAAAAAAGGCTTTTCTTTCCCCTTTGAAAATTGGATGAATAGTGAATTTGGTGATTATTTTCATAATGTCCATCAAAACCTAAATATCCCACCCAATATACCCCTTAACCCTTGGTATCGTCGTTGGAGTTTAGCAATATTAAACCATTGGTGGGAGCAAATTAACTCATGAAAGTTCTTCATGTCATTCCCTCTGTCGCAACCGTTCGCGGCGGTCCGAGTCAAGCAATTTTAGAAATGGTGAAAGCTTTAAGAAAAAATGATATTGATGCAGAAATTGTCACCACTAATGATAATGGTGAAGATATATTAGACGTACCTCTAGGAAAATTTATAAATTATCAACAAGTTCCTGTCCAGTTTTTTCCTCGGTTTTCTCCTTCTATTCACTCTTTGAGGGAATTTGCTTTTTCCAGAGAATTAACAATATGGTTATGGCAAAATATCCGTAATTATGACTTATTACATATTCATGCTATTTTTTCCTATAGTTCTACAATAGCAATGGCGATCGCCCGCTGTCAAAAAATTCCCTATATTGTTCGTCCTCTAGGACAACTATGCACATGGTCTTTACAGCAAAGTGCTAGAAAAAAACAAATATATCTGAAAATTATTGAAAAAGCTAATCTTAATCACAGTCAATCAATCCATTTTACCTCTATTGCAGAACAACAAGAAGCTGCACTATTAAATTTAACCTCTCCAAATTTTATCATCCCTCACGGACTTGCAATTCCCGATACAATTCCTCATGCTTATCAACGTCTACGACAACATTTTAATTTACCCATAGATGAACCAATTATCTTATTTTTATCTCGCTTACATCCTAAAAAAGGTTTAGATTACTTAATTCCAGCATTAAGCAAGTTATCTCATCACCGCTTCACATTCATTGTCGCAGGTAGCGGCGATTCAGATTATGAAACTGAGGTAAAAACTTTAGTCACAACTCATGGAATTGCAGAAAAAACACATTTTGCCGGATTTGTCAAGGGTGAAACCAAGGATTTATTAATGCAAGGAGCAGATATATTTGCCCTAACTTCCTATTCCGAAAACTTTGGTATATCAGTTCTAGAATCCCTAGCTGCGGGTACTCCAGTTATAATTACCCCTGGTGTAGCGCTCAGTGATATAGTTCAGCAACAACATCTGGGATATGTTACAGAACTTAATATTAATGATATTGCTACTACAATTGAAAACTTCTTAGATCATCCTCAAGAATCGAAGGAAATGGGCGATCGCGCACGTGAGTTTATATTAGATAATTATACATGGGATCATATTGCCTCAAAAATGATATCTGTTTATGAACATACAGCACTTCCCGGTGTTATGAGGTACATATCTAGCGGGCAAGATGCCCGCACCACAAGAGTTTCATGATTCAACTTTGTACCTCATCAGAGCGGAAAAGGCTGTATCATTCACGCCATTAAATGCAGTACAGCTTAAAAAGCGATCGCTCTGGTTTCTCGACTATTGAAAAAACGATTTGGAAAAATAGAGCGATTTCTAGGTCGCGCTTCGCTATCGCAGCTATAATACTATAATAGAGTAAACAATACTTAGGTGCTTTCATGAACACCATTAATGCTCTTTACGAACAAGATTATTTCCTTTGGCTGGAAGAAACCTATAAACTACTAGAAAATAATCGCATTGAGGAATTAGATTTTTTACATTTAAAGGAGGAAATTCTCAGTTTGGGTAATGAACAAAGGCGGAAAGTTGACAGTTACCTGCGTCAATTGCTCATTCACTTATTGTTGTATAAGTATTGGAACTCTGAAAAAGAATACTGTGCCAAAGGTTGGCAAAATGAAATTGATAACTTTCGATTTGAGCTTGAGTTATTGTTAAAGTCTAAAACGTTGTATAACTATTTCTTGCAAGAAATTGCAGAAATTTATGTTAAAGCCAGAAGACAGGCTATCAAAAAAAGTGAATTACCTGCTCATCTTTTTCCTGAAAGTTGTCCGTTTTCTGCCGATGATCTACTCGATCCAGAATTTATTCCCGATTAAAATTAGTGATGTCCCTGTGAAATTTCTATAATAATGCTTCTCAAAAATGGGCGATTCCTACGGATCGCTTCGCTATCGCGCCCGGCAGTTTATATTAATGTAAGTTGCTAGTTAGGTAAATTGTCAGAAATGGCTAACGCCACGCTTCGCTATCAGGATGTCCAGGATTAAAGGATGAACAGGATGAAACCAGAGTTTTTATTACCAATTACCTAGTATATGGAAGGAATTGAATATTAATGACTTAACTATTAAGTAGAGGGAGGCAAAAACAATGACTGTAGCTCTAGACAAAACCATAATCTATCCCGACAGTGATGGTCAGCCCATGGCAGATAACACCAAGCAATTTCGCTGGATTGTCCTGATTAAAGAAAATCTCGACTCCCTCTTTGCCAATGACGAGACCGTTTTTGTGGCAGGAGATCTGCTGTGGTATCCAGTTGAAGGTCGTCCCGATATTCGTGTCGCTCCCGATGTCCTCGTGGCCTTTGGCCGACCCAAAGGCGATCGGGGGTCATACCGGCAATGGCAAGAAGATAATATTGCCCCTCAAGTAGTGTTTGAGATTTTGTCTCCAGGCAATACCCTCAAAGAAATGAGCCGTAAATTGTTATTCTATAACCGCTATGATGTGGAAGAATACTACATATATAACCCAGACTCTAATGAGTTGATGGGTTTTACCAAAGCCAACGAAGAACTCATATCCATTGAAAACATGGATCATTGGCTGAGTCCTCGTTTGGGTATTCGGTTTGAACTAACAGCGTCAACTCTAAATATTTATGATCATCAAGGCAATCTCTTCTTATCTCCGTTAGAACTACGCAAAAGCCTTGAACAGGAAAAAGCCAGGGCAGAACAGGAACAAGCCAGGGCAGAACAGGAAAAAGCCAGGGCTGATTGTCTAGCCGCCAAGCTGAAAGAATTAGGTATAGATCCAGACACTCTGATACCATAGGAGCAATTCATAAAACCTCGCCGTAAGTGGGAAACTCAGAAGAAGCCAGGGAATTAATTCCCTGTCTAATAGCTGAAGTCGGTTAAAACCGACTGGTTTGGGTAATATTAACAATACCTTGTCCATTTTTTGTAGGTCGGGTTAAGCGACAGCGCAACCCGACACATTTGTTGGGTTATGGCAACGCCTGCTAAGCTCTTGCTTTACCCCTACCTTTAGAATCAAACAATCAAGCCGTTTTGAGTATACACCGTAGCCAAAGCATCGGGGGATTAAGAGGGGTAGAAACAGGTAATTTGACGATGGTAATGAAACACAGGAGATAATGAATCATGTATCAAAGTGAAGCACCTCCGCAGAAAAACCTGCCCACCATGTATGATTTACCCAGTGAGGATATTGATGAAGAATTAGACTCCACAATTCATCCCCGTCCACCCTGGGAAACCATGCCCACCATGTATGATTTACCTAGTGAAAATCCAGAGGAGCCAGGTTTGCCAGACGAATTTCATGACTTTCAACCGCAATTATTACGGGAAACCTGTCAATCTCCCGTTTATCCCAGGGAGGAAATGTTCATTGGTACGGATTTAAACTTATACTATGATGGTCGTCATTATTCATGGTATAAAAGACCTGATTGGTTTTTAGTCTTAGGTGTAGCTGCTTCCGAAAAACAAGAAGATATGCGGTTGAGTTATGTAATTTGGCAGGAAGTAGTAGCTCCATTTTTAATAGTAGAATTATTATCACCAGGTACAGAAGCAGAAGACTTAGGACAAACATTAAGAAGCGCGAATAAACCGCCGACAAAATGGCAAGCCTATGAACAGTATTTGCGATCGCCCTATTATGTGATCTTTGATAGATATGAAAATCGCCTCCGAGTATTTCAATTACGTGGCACAAAATATCAAGCAGTGGAACTGGTAGAACCAAAATTCTGGTTTCCTGAATTGGAATTAGGAGTAGGAGTTTGGTCAGGAAAATATCAGGATACAGAAGGTTTGTGGCTACGTTGGTATAATCAAGATGGTGATTGGATTCCTACTTTTGCGGAAAGAGCAGAACAGGAGAAACAACGAGCAGAACAGGAAAAACAACGAGCAGAACAGGAAAAACAACGAGCAGAACAGGAAAAACAACGAGCAGACAAACTAGCTGAGAAATTGCGGGCTTTGGGGGTGAATTTAGATGAAATTTAAAGAAAATTAACCGAAAAAAGTATTTCTGCTTGGCGATCGCATTCGCCAAGCAAGAGATTATGGAAAAACACCCTAATTAAGTAATTGGACAAAAATATTTACAGTCATTGCGAGCGAAGGGAAGCAATCACAACCCTGGCGATTGGTTCATTTCACTTCTTTCCATTCCCAATGACATTGTGTAATTAATTCTGTCTGACTACTTATCGTCCAAACCGATGTCAAATATCAATTAGGGGCGATCGCCGCTACAATTGAAAACTTCTTAGAGGATAGTAGAATTATTATCACCAGGTACGGAAGCAGAAGATTTAGGACAAACATTAAGAAGTGCGAATAAACCGCCGACAAAATGGCAAGCCTATGAACAGTATTTGCGATCGCCTTACTATATTATTTTCGATAGATATGAAAATCGCCTCCGAGTATTTCAATTACGTGGGACAAAATATCAAGCAGTGGAACTGGTAGAACCAAAATTCTGGTTTCCTGAATTGGAATTAGGAGTAGGAGTTTGGTCGGGAAAATATCAAGATACAGAAGGTTTGTGGCTACGTTGGTACAATCAAGATGGTGATTGGATTCCTACTTTTGCCGAAAGAGCAGAACAGGAGAAACAACGAGCAGACAAACTAGCTGGGAAATTGCGGGCTTTGGGGGTGAACTTAGATGATATTTAAAGAAAATTAACCCAAAAAAGCATTTCCGCCGGTATGTTATTGTGGGTGTCTATTCCCAAGCACCCCATCCCCAAGCTATAATTGGCTCTAGGAGGTAGTCCAGAACGACAAAAATTTACAGCCGAATTTGCTGAAAAATACATGAAACAGTGGCACAGTCCAAAATTAGATGATATTATCCAAGATCACCGTTTCAAGTTAGAACAAAAACGCAAAGATCTAATTGTCAAGACAGAACAATGGTTAGATGAATTTTCGCCAGAATTTGGCATAGATAAAGCCTACATTTTCGGTTCTGTAACCCGTGTTGGTAAATTTCGGCAAAATTCAGATGTTGATGTCGCAGTAGAAAATATCAATCCAGAAAAATATTGTTTAGCTATTAGCTTCCTGTCAACCTATTTAGAAAGAGATGTAGATATTATCAGATTGAATGATTGTCATTTTAGCGATCGCATTCGGCAAACAGGAATATTATGGAAAAAAACACCCTAATTATCTTCCAAACGGATGTCAAATATCAATTAACATTGAACTTTTCCTGGAAAAAATCAACTAGTTAACAGGAAGGGGGAGTAGGGAGTGGTAGAGATAAACTCAGCACTAAGCACAATGATGGAAAACATCACCACGGAAAACAGCAATCAAACTCTAGAAGAAAGAAAACAAGAGGCATTACAAACTGCCGCAAAATGTCAGCAAATTCTCCTAGAAAATGGAGCAAAAGAGGTAATATTATTTGGGTCTTTATCAGGAGAAAGTCCTTGGCATTGGCAATCTGATTTAGATTTGGCTGTGAGAGGAATGTCAGAAAAACAACAGTGGGAAGCCTATTCTCTTCTAGAAAAAATCACACCTAATTGGTTGAAAATAGATTTAGTAGCATTAGAAGAAATCCCAGATTTTGTCCGTTCTCGCATTCTCAAAGAAAAACCGATGCCTACTAATAAATATTTAGCACTAAAAACTCGGATCGAAGATGAAATGATGGCTTTAGAGCAAAATTTTCAAGCTTTAAATCAATTAATTACTCAAGCAGAAAGTATTCCAGAAATTGCTCTCACTCCTGCTTTATCTAGTTATATTTGTGATTTTTATACCGCTTGTGAGCGAATTAGTGAGCGAGTCGCTGTCACCCTAGATGGAGGAATGCCAAAAACACAGAATTGGCATGAACAATTATTATTACAAGTAGCAGAAGTTGGCGGAGAAAATCGTCCACCCTTATGGCAAGGTTCGTTGTTGTTACAACTAAATGATTATCGAAAATTTAGACATTTAGCACGTCATAGTTATAATCTGCAACTCCGCAAGGAAAGAGTATGGGAATTAGCAAACCAGATAGAATCAGTAATGGAAAAAATAAAAATAGCGATCGCCCTTTTCAATAATTGGTTAGAATCTCAAGTACAAGACACATAAATTCACAATTATTCAACTAAAACCGCGCTCGGTTCTCGCATACACAAGTATTCCTATGATTAAAAATTTTACCCAAAAAAATGTCAGTCAAACTCTAGAACAAAGAAAAAAAGAAGCATTGCAAATTGCCCAAAAATGTCAGGAAATTCTCCTAGAAAACGGAGCGCGAGAAGTAATATTATTTGGTTCCTTATCAGGTGAAAGTCCTTGGCATTGGCAATCTGATTTAGACTTAGCTGTGAGCGGAATGTCAGAGAAACAACAATGGGAGGCTTATTCTCTTTTAGAAAAAATCACACCCAATTGGTTAAAAATAGATTTGGTAGCATTGGAAGAAATACCAGATTTTGTCCGTCGTCGCATTCTCAAAGAAAACCCGATGCCTACTAATAAATATTTAGCACTAAAAACTCGGATCGAAGATGAAATGATGGCTTTAGAGCAGAATTTTCAAGCCATGAAAACAGCTTTAGAGCAAACAGACAATGTCCCAGAAGTTTTTGTCACACCAACACTAGCCAGCTATATTTGTGATTTTTATACCGCTTGTGAGCGAATTAGTGAGCGAGTCGCTGTTACATTGGATGGAGGAATGCCAAAAACACAGAATTGGCATGAACAATTATTATTACAAGTAGCAGAAGTTGGCGGAGAAAATCGTCCACCCTTATGGCAAGGTTCGTTGTTGTTACAACTAAATGATTATCGAAAATTTAGACATTTAGCACGTCATAGTTATAATCTGCAACTCCGCAAGGAAAGAGTATGGGAATTAGCAAACCAGATAGAATCAGTGATGGAAAAAATAAAAATAGCGATCGCTCTTTTTAATCAATGGTTAGAATCTCAAGCAAAAGACTTGTAAATTACCCCCCTTAGTCCCCCCTTGCAAAGGCTACGGTGTACACACAAGTTATCAAATCACCATTATCCTCAAATTACCCCACCCTAACCCTCCCCTTGCAAAGGGGAGGGAACTAATTTTTCCGGTTTCCCCCCAAAGCATCGGGGAGATTATAAAACCCAAACCCAAACCATCATAGCAAAAATCCAACAAGCGATCGCCCTTTTTAATCTTCAGAACACTGAAAATTAATCTTGAGTCTACTTCAGTAGACTTGAGCTATTAGACAGGGAATTAATTCCCTGGCTGGGGAGATTATGAGATAATCAGAAAGATGTGAATAAAACCCAAACCCAAACCATCATAGCAAAAATCCAACAAGCGATCGCCCTTTTTAATCTTCAGAACACTGAAAATTAATCTTGAGTCTACTTCAGTAGACTTGAGCTATTAGACAGGGAATTAATTCCCTGGCTGGGGAGATTATGAGATAATCAGAAAGATGTGAATAAAACCCAAACCCAAACCATCATAGCAAAAATCCAACAGGCGATCGCTATTTTTAATCTTCAGAACACTGAAAATTAATCTTGAGTCTACTTCAGTAGACTTGAGCTATTAGACAGGGAATTAATTCCCTGGCTGGGGAGATTATGAGATAATCAGAAAGACGTGAATAAAACCCAAACCCAAACCGTCATAGCAAAAATCCAACAAGCGATCGCTATTTTTAATCTTCAGAACACTGAAAATTAATCTTTAGTCTACTTCAGTAGACTTGAGCTATTAGACAGGGAATTATAATATAATAACTTAACACTGTTAGCGATCGCACCTCACTATGACAGTTCTACAACTCCGTCCCCCCAATACCCTACCTCGAATCACCTGGGAAAAACTACCAGCAGATTTTCCCCTACCAGACGAACCCGTGGAAAATAACCTTCAACCCCTTCTCGCTGCCGCCCTCAGAGAATCTCTAGAACTGGCAGGATTAATTCTAGAATCAATGCTGATTGCCTCCAATTTTGGTCTGTGTGCCACAGTGGATGACAAAACCATCGTCAAAGCACCTGATTGGGTTTACGTTCCTTCTGTCCATCCTCTACCGCCAGGAGAAATCCGTCGTAGTTACACTCCCCATAGCGAAGGAGAAAACCCAACCATTGTCATGGAATTTATGTCCGCAACCGAAGGAACGGAATATTCCATTAATTCTCATTATCCCTATGGAAAGTGGCACTTTTACGAACAAATTTTAAAAATTCCCACTTATGTGATTTTCCATCCCCAAACCGGAATTTTAGAAGTCCATAATTTGGTTAATGGTAAATACCAGCAAGAATCTCCAGATGAAAATCAGCGCTTTTGGATACGAGATTTAGACCTATTCTTGGGTGTATGGATAGGAAAAAAAGCCGAATTTGAGGGTTATTGGTTACGATGGTGGGATAAATCTGGAAATTTATTACTCTGGGGAGGTGAATTAGTTAATCAAGAACGTCAAAGAACAGAACAAGAACGTCAAAGAACAGAACAAGAACGTCAAAGAGCAGAACAAGAACGTCAAAGAGCAGAACAGGCAGAACAAAAAGCTGCTAAACTAGCTGAAAGACTGCAAGCAATGGGGATTAACTTAGAAGATATTTAAGAGTTCTTTTTTGTATCAGTCTTGATATAGCGGTATGCACTTGAATAAGATACAGTCAGTAAATCGCAAAACCCGTAGGGGCGCAGGGCCTGCGCCCTCAATTGATTGCATCCTCACGATAACCGCTATAAGATTCTTTCAAAATCAATCGCTTTGGCGATTTTTATGATCAAAATCGAAATTTTCTAGGTGTAAATCATGACTGCTCAATTGCCGAAGAAAACATTAAATCTCTATGATCAAGATTATCAACTTTGGCTAGAAACCACCGCTAGTCAATTGCGTAAAGGTAAATTAGCTGAGGTTGATTTATCTTATTTGATAGAAGAAATAGAAAGCATAAGCAGAAGTGAAAAAAACTCATTAACAAGTAATCTACAAATATTGCTTATGCACTTACTTAAATATAAATATCAGCCAGAGCAACGATCTAATAGTTGGCTGCTAACTATATTTGAACATAGAGATAGAATTTTAGAGGCTTTTGATGTTAGCCCCAGCATGAAACCATACTATCAAGAAAACTTGGATAGATGCTACGCCAAAGCCAGGAAAAAGGCTTCTTTGGAAACAGGACTACCTATTAGTTCTTTCCCATCTGAGTCACCTTTTACTAGAGAAGAAATCTTAGACGTTGACTATTTACCATAATAATACAACTACTCCTACAGAACAAATGACATATCCAAATACAAAGTACGAATACTTGTACAACAATAATCAACTTGGACATCATCATGCCTATATATTAAAACCACTTATAGAAATGATGTCAGAAATGCTACCCCCCCCAATAACAAACAAAAACCTCGGATTTTAGATATTGGTTGTGGTAATGGTAGCTTGAGCAATTTTCTAGCACAGCAGGGTTATGAGGTTGTTGGTGTTGAAGAGTCTGAATCAGGTGTAAAATTGGCTAATCAAACTTTTCCCGATTGTCGCTTTATTCAAGGTAGCATTTACGATTTACCATACTCCGAACTAGGAGACAACTTTGATATTGTAATTTCTATTGAGGTAATTGAGCATTTATTTTATCCTAAAGAATTAGTCAGAAGTGCTAAAAAATTCCTCAAACCTAATGGTGGTTTAATACTTACCACACCCTATCATGGTTATCTAAAAAATCTAATTATGGCAGCTACAGGGAAAATGGACAACCATTTTACCGCTCTTTGGGATGGTGGTCATATCAAATTCTTTTCTGTACCAACTATGACGGCTTTACTTAAATCAGAGAACTGTACAAATATCAAGTTTAAGTTTGCGGGTAGATTTCCCTATTTTTGGAAAACTATGTTGTGTTCTTGTAGTCTGTCAAATTTATTTTGACGGGGTTTTGGTAGTGCGGGCATCTTGCCCGCGTGAGCGAGACGCTCACACTACAGTCCATGATTTTTATCTTGACAAACTACTAGTACAGCACGGCGTAAATAAAACAACCATTCTCAATCACTAAAAAGCTTACGTCATATTATTTTTGACTTTTGACTTTTGACTTTTGACTTCCGCCTTGCGGTACTAGTACCATAGTTCAATAACAAGAATTTATTTGAATATCCTAATGTTAGAACAAATTACTCCCCTCATCCTTACCTATAACGAAGAAAATAACATTAATCGTACCCTGGAAAAACTTAAATGGGCAAGTAAAATCATTGTTATTGACAGTTATAGCACAGATAAAACATTAGGAATTTTGTCTCAATATCCTCAAGTAGAAGTATTTTCCAGGAAATTTGATTCCTTCGCTAGTCAATGCAATTATGGACTGTCAAAAATCCCATCAGAATGGGTATTATCTCTAGATGCAGATTATATATTAACCGATGATTTAATTCGGGAAATTACATCTTTACCAATAGAGTCAGATATAAATAGCTATAGTGTCAGGTTCAAATACTGTGTTTTTGGTAAACCCTTACGTGGTACTTTGCTTCCACCTCGCAAAGTCCTTTATAAAAGAGAAAAAGCAATTTATCAAGATGACGGACACGCCCATAAAGTGATTGTACAAGGTAAATCTAGTCAATTATCAGCATACATCCACCACGACGATCGCAAACCTTTGAGTCGTTGGTTATGGGCGCAAGATCGTTATATGGTAGTTGAAAGTAAAAAACTTCTAGAAACACCAGATCATGAACTTAGTTTAGGCGATCGCCTTCGCAAACGCAAAATCCTCGCACCTTTAATAATCTTCATCTATTGTCTCATCCTCAAAGGTGCTATTCTCGACGGTTGGCATGGCTGGTACTATACATTTCAGAGAGTTTTAGCAGAAATATTGCTGGGTATACATATAATAGAAGCAGAGAAAATAGATAATTAATTGGCTCAAATAACCTGCTCTTGATTACTAGGAGTTAGTCTGATGGTAAATACACTGGTTTTTGAAGTTTCCCAAGAAGAAGACGGCGGATTTGTTACTGAATGTCTCACCGAAGACATTTTTACCCAAGGAGATTCTTGGGAAGAACTCAAAGCCAATATTCGAGAAGCTGTTAAAGCTTTTTACTTTGAAGAATTGAACTTTCCAGTTATACACTTACATCTTGTCAAAAATGAAATTTTATTAATTCAATGAAAATACCCAGAAATCTGAAAGGTACAGATTTAGTGCAAACTTTGTGTAAAACGTGGGACTACAAAATTGTCAATCAAGAAGGAAGCCACATTATCCTGGAAACAGAAACGCCAAGTCATCACCGTCTTTGTGTTCCCGATCATAACCCATTGAGAGTGGGAACTTTAAATTCTATCTTAGGTGCTGTTTCCCGCCATAAGGGGATTAGCAAGCAAGATATTCTTAACGCTTAATCAAAAATTCTTAACCTCATCTTTACCTTGAAGCGATCGCCCAAATCAGATGATCACAGAAATCATTAGTCAGCGATCGACAAAGTCAGAATCACGGATTATAGGGATTAAAAGATTGGGCGGATTAGATTGTTTGCTATGATAAAAGTTACTAAAATCCGTGAAATCAGCGCAATCCGTCTAATCCGTGATTCAGACCTTTTTCCCCGCGATCGCCTTCGCAAAGGCAAAATCCTCACCCCTTTACAGCAGTTGCAGGTTGAATGCAATACAATTAAGGGCGCAGACCCTGCGCCCCTACAGGATTGGCGATGAAACTTTGTACCTCATAACAGCAGGAAGTGCTGTAATAATCTTATAGATAGGGATTAAAAGATTGAGCGGATTAGGTTGTTTGCTATGATAAAAGTTACTAAAATCCGTGAAATCAGCGCAATCCATCTAATCCGTGATTCAGACCTTTTTCCCCGCGATCGCCCTCGCAAAGGCAAAATCCTCGCCCCTTTACAGCAGTTGCAGGTTGAATGCAATACAATTAAGGGCGCAGACCCTGCGCCCCTACAGGATTGGCGATGAAACTTTGTACCTCATAACAGCAGGAAGTGCTGTAATAATCTTATAGGGATTAAAAGATTGAGCAGATTAGGTTGTTTACTATGATAAAAGTTACTAAAATCCGTGAAATCAGCGCAATCCGTCTAATCCGTGATTCAGACCTTTTTCCCCGCGATCGCCCTCGCAAAGGCAAAATCCTCGCCCCTTTACAGCAGTTGCAGGTTGAATGCAATACAATTAAGGGCGCAGACCCTGCGCCCCTACAGGATTGGCGATGAAACTTTGTACCTCATAACAGCAGGAAGTGCTGTAATAATCTTATAGGGATTAAAAGATTGAGCGGATTAGGTTGTTTACTATGATAAAAGTTACTAAAATCCGTGAAATCAGCGCAATCCGTCTAATCCGTGATTCAGACCTTTTTCCCCGCGATCGCCTTCGCAAAGGCAAAATCCTCGCCCCTTTAATAATCTTCATCTATTGTCTCATCCGCAAAGGCGGTATTCTTGACAGACTATTAGTAGATTCTGACCATGAAAAATTCAGAAAGTAGGGGCGCAGGGTCTGCGCCCAGAAACGATTCATCAATAACAGCATGAAATTTTGGCATATTTTTTTTAATTGGAAGTCTCTAACTTACTTTAAGCGATCGCCTTCGCAAAGGCAAAATCCTCACCCCTTTAATAATCTTCATCTATTGTCTCATCCGCAAAGGCGGTATTCTTGACAGACTATTAGTAGATTCTGACCATGAAAAATTCAGAAAGTAGGGGCGCAGGGTCTGCGCCCAGAAACGATTCATCAATAACAGCATGAAATTTTGGCATATTTTTTTTAATTGGAAGTCTCTAACTTACTTTAAGCGATCGCATACGCAAAGGCAAAATCCTCGCACCTTTAATCATCTTCATCTATTTAAGCTACAGATAGCTAGTTATTGAGTCGTCTTGAGACGACTTTTGCTATGAGATTGGGAATTCATTCCCAGTTAGGTTATAACCAGACTAAACAATTTTGGTTCTTCGGTTATTTTTATGGAAACCCTGGTTCAAAATCATTGAAAGCCCTATTGTGTAGGCATTTCATTGAAAATATGGAAATAATTGTTTATAACCCTTGTCCCGTAAGGGTTTTGTTATCATCAATCCTCAATCACCATAAAAGAGACGCAAGAGCCACAATTTTCTCATAAACTCATAAATTAATAAATCAATGAATATTCTCGGAATTAACGCCTATCACGGTGATGCTTCGGCTTGTTTAATCCAAAATGGTCAATTAATAGCAGCCATTGAAGAAGAACGTTTTAATCGAGTTAAACATTGGGCAGGATTTCCCACAGAATCTATCCGTTATTGTTTAAAAATAGCTGGTATTAGCGCCAAAGAGTTAGATCACGTTGCATTATCCTTTAATCCCAAAGCCAATCTCAATCGTAAACTCCTATTTACCCTCAAACAACGTCCATCATTATCATCGCTACTAGATAGATTTAACAAACAAAGCAAATCCTCCAATCTTCAGGAACAACTAGCCGCAGCTTGTAATTGTCAACCCCAGGAAATTACAGCACCTATCCATACCCTAGAACATCATACCACACACCTAGCCACCGGTTTCTTTATTTCCCCCTTTGAAAAAGCTGCTATTTTATCTGTTGACGGTATGGGAGACTTTGTAAGCACCTTGTCAGCAGCAGGAGAAGGTAATCATTTAGAATATTTCACGCGGACGCACTTTCCCCACTCTATTGGTTATTTATATAATGCCATTACCCTGTATCTAGGCTTTCCTGCCTATGGTGACGAATACAAAGTTATGGGACTAGCACCTTACGGAGAACCAGAATATCTAGAAGCCTTTAGAAAGATCATCTTTCCGAAAGGAGATAGTTTTGAACTAAATTTAGATTACTTTACCCACCATGAGCAGGGTATCGCCATGAAATGGGATAATGGCGCACCCACCGTTGCACCTTTCCATAGTCCAGAACTAGAAAAACTATTAGGCCCAGCAAGACAGGTAAATTCTGAACTGACACCCAAACATCAAAATATTGCCACATCCCTACAAGCCATAACAGAAGAAATCATTTTTCATTTACTCAATCAACTACATCAACGCTACCCTTGCGAAAATCTCTGTTTGACAGGTGGTGTAGCCATGAATTCCGTAGCCAATGGCAAAATTACCCAAAATACTCCCTTTAAAAATGTTTACATTCCTCTAGGGGCTGCCGATAATGGTACTTGTATCGGTGCAGCCTTCTTTATTTGGAATCAAATTCTCAAACAACCTCGTCAGTTTATTTTAAGTCATGCTTATTGGGGTTCTGAGTTTTCTGACGAAGAATGCTTATTAGCATTGCAATCTCACGATTTACAACCTAAAAAGCTTGAAAAAGCGGTAATGTTAAATCATGTTGTAGATGCCATTTGCAACGGCAAAGTAATTGGTTGGTTTCAAGGTAGAATGGAGTTTGGCGCAAGAGCATTAGGCAATCGTTCATTGATATCCGATCCTCGCCGCGCTGATATGCGAGATATAATCAATCTAAAAATTAAATTCCGAGAGAAATTCCGTCCTTTTGCTCCCAGTATTCTGGAGGAATTTGTTGGAGAATACTTTGAAATTGATGAACCAGCCCCCTTTATGGAGAAAGTCTTCAAAATTCGCCCCGAAAAAAGAGAAAAAATCCCCGCTGTGACTCATGTAGATGGGACTGGAAGGTTACAAAGTGTGAGCCAGAACACTAATCCTCTTTACTGGGAATTGATTAATACATTTTACCAACGTACTGGTATTCCCCTGCTTCTAAATACATCTTTGAATGAAAATGAACCTATTGTGAGGACACCGCAAGAAGCTATCCAATGTTTTTTGAGGACCAATATGGATAGCCTAGTTTTGGGCTGTTATTATGTGGATCGGAGTTCTATAAAATGCTGATTTCCATCCTAGTACAAAACGGCGTAAATAAACCAACCATTCTAAATCCTCCAAAAGCCTATGCTGTCTTCATTTTGACTTTTGACTTTTGACTTTTGACTTTTGACTTCCGCCTTGCGGTACTAGTCTCTGCCTTACACCCACAACAATTTTTAACGCCAACTTACTTGCATGATTTCTGGTATCTCACTTAATTGCATATCGCTATAATCAATAAATTTTAGTAGTTAGTGGTTATCAGCGTTTGAAATTGCTAGACTATGACTCATCCAGGTAAAAAACAGTTAAGTAATTGGACAAAAATATTTACAGTCATTGCGAGCGAAGGGAAGCAATCACAACCCTTTCGATTGCTTCATTTCACTTCGTTCCATTGGCAATGACATTGTGTAATTAATTCTGTCTCACTACTTACACATCCTTGGTTATTCACCGCAAAAGAACCTATGCTTGACCAAATTACAAACGATAAAAGCGCTCAGAATAATACCACTCCTGTTTCTACATTATTTCCCAATCCCACATTTTCCCAATTTTCAGAAGAGGCTAGTGATTTTAACCTCAAGTCCTTTCTTGGTCTTTTACAGCGCCGAGCAATTATCATCATAGGGGTTGCTTCCGTTGCTATGGGTGGTGTTACTTATACAACTTTTCAACAAATACCAATTTATGAAGGCAACTTCAAAATATTAGTTGAACCTGTTAATAGTGACTCTGAACTAGGGAAAATTGACGTGGGACTCGCTAATACACTTAGATCATCTGGACTAGATTATGAGAGCCAAATTCAAGTTCTCCAAAGTCCAGAACTGCTGAGAGATTTTATTAAAGAAATACAAAAATCTAATCCTGATATTGATTATAATACCATTTCCCAAGGGTTAACTATTCGTCGCTTGGGACAATCAAAAATAATCCAAGTTAACTATAAAAGTGATAATAACCAAAACATTAAACTTATATTAGATCCTCTGGCTGATTTTTATTTAAAATATAGCCTCAACAAGCGACAAACAAAGCTCCGTCAGGGAGTTCAATTTGTGGATTCAAAACTACCTGAAATCCGAATTAGGCTAGGACAGTTGCAAAAAGAAATGCAAATGTTCCGCCAAAGATACAATTTTATTGATCCAGAAAACCAATCTCAAGTAGTTTCTTCGCAAATTCAATCTTTGACACAACAAAGACTAACTATAAATCAACAGTTAACCGCTGCCAGAGCTACTTATGACAGGCTACAGAGACGTGAAGAACAGTTAGCAATTCTCAATACTGCCCCTCTTTATCAAACCCTAATTGGTCAACAACGCCAATTAGATATCCAGCTATCTGGAGAATTAACTCGTTTTCAACCAGATAACCCAGTTATCCGCACCTTAGAAGAAAAAAGATCCAACCTTTTACCTATTATTGAGGCAGAAGCAGCACGCACTATTAATATCAGAATATCTGAAGCTACGGATCTAATTAAGAAAATAGAAGTAGACAATCAATATATAGTACAAGCAGAAAAACAACTGCAATTGAAATTAGACCAGTTGCCAGTTTTGTCTCGGCAATATGCTGAAATCCTACGGAATTTACAAATAGCCAATGAAAGTTTAAATCGCTTTTTAGCTGCTCGTGAGCAATTGCAAATACAAGTAGCTCAAACAGAACTACCTTGGGAATTAATCCAAGCAACTAATAAGTCTCTATATCCAATTTCTCCAGATATTCCCCGCAGTTTGATGTTGGGATTTGTGGCTAGTTGTTTATTAGGACTAGGTGCTGCTACTCTGAGAGAACAGACTGATAATACCTATCACAGTGTTGAAAATGTCCAGGATAAGATAGGACTGCCTTTATTAGGATCTCTTCCCTTTAATAAAAACTTAGTTCAGAATCGATCTTTAAACTTGACAAACAAAAATCAACAACCAGAAGTAGTTGTAGACCCTCTTCTCGTAAATGATGAACCAGCTAAAACTTCTGCTCGTAGACCTTCCCGATCAAGCTATTATTATGGACAGGGATCATTTTGGGAATCTTTACAAGTTTTATATAGTAATATTCAACTGCTTAATTCTGATAAACCAATTAAGTCTTTAGTTGTTTCCTCTGCTGTCCCTGGAGATGGTAAAAGTACGGTGGGATTTAGTCTGGCAAAAACAGCCGCGATTATGGGGAAAAAAGTATTACTTGTAGATTGTGACCTCCGCAAATCCAAGGTTCACAAACTCTCAAAATTAAATAATCTCTGGGGACTAAGTAGTTTAATTTCTTCAGATATAGATGTCAAGCAAGTAATTCAAGAAATGCCCGAACTTAAGGGTTTATCTGTGATTACGGCAGGTCCCGTACCACCTGATCCGGCGCGATTACTCTCATCAGATAAAATGATTCAACTGATGGACTATTTCTCTGATAATTTTGATTTAGTGATTTATGATACTCCTCCTTTGTCAGGATTAGTAGATGCTAGGCTAGTAGCAATTAATACTGATGGTGTCATGTTAGTTATCAGAATTGATAAAACAGATAAATCAGTCGTCAAGCAAGTTGTTGATACGCTAAAAGCATCTCCCATCAATTTACTAGGAACGGTAGTCAACGGCGAGAAATTCCGAGGACTCGGATATAATTACAATTACAGATATAGTTCATATTACTATACTAAGGGTAAGAGCTAAACACGGGTGAGATTTAAACTTTTGCCAAAAACCCACAACCCAACTGGGAATGAATTCCCAGTCTCATAGCAAAAGTCATCTGAAGATGACTAAAAGAACTAGAAATTTTTCTCGTTTTCTCGTTCCCATACTCTGTATGGGAATGAATTCTAGAAGGCTCTGCCTTCTATGAAAACGGAGGCAGAGCCTCTGTAATAGCATTCCCAGTCAGAGACTGGGAACGAGATATCATCAGGATTTGAGCTTAAGTTGACACCATTAAGCTTTTGCTTTATCCCTATGTTTAGAATCAAACAATCAAGCCGTTTTGAGTATAAGCAGTTCTCATTGGTGTCAACTTAACGTAAAACCCACAACCCAACTGAGAATGAATTCCCAGTCTCATAGCAAAAGTCATCTGAAGATGACTAAAAGAACTAGTACACTGCGGCTTAAGTGAATGAACCATTTTCAAACCTTGTAATCAATCAAATTTTCGGAGCTTTTAATAGTCATATTATTTACGCCAGGCTGTACTAGTAGATTCTGACCATGAAAAATTCAGAAAGTAGGGGCGCAGGGTCTGCGCCCAGAAACGATTCATCAATAACAGCATGAAATTTATTTACCTCAACCCGTAATAGCTATTAAGAATGGTTGCTTTATTTGCGCCATGCTGTACTAGAAATTTTTCTCATTCCCATACTCTGTATGGGAATGAATTCTAGAAGGCTCTGCCTTCTATGAAAACGGAGGCAGAGCCTCTGTAATAGCATTCCCAGTCAGAGACTGGGAACGAGATAAAAATAAATTACCCAATTTTGTGGGATGGGCAAGATGCCCGTCCTTGATGATTAGCAGGCAAGATGCCCGCACCACAAGAAACTTTTGGGTATTTTTTTAAGATGCTTCGTTTCGCTACACTCAGCATAACAAAACAGGATCATTTATTTTGCGGCTTACTCTTAGTAAACTTTAGCCATTAGCCCGGAAATTCATAGGTGGGACTGTTGGCCAAACAAATAAAGCCTTGACAAATATGGGCAGGAGGAGAATCGAACTCCTATGACCTCACGGCCGCCGCATTTTGAGTGCGGTGCGTCTACCAATTCCGCCACCCGCCCTTGGGTGTAACTTTACCATTATAGCCTATTTTTTTAGTTTGGCAATAGGTAATTAGATCTAATTTAGAAACTTTTTGGGAAATTTCCAGAAACGGATTCCGGTAAAATCTACCAATTCCGCCATCCGCCTGGGGATGGAGATTCACCTTTGTAATTAATCCCCTGATTTTGCACTAACTTTTGGTACTCCTGACTACCTGCCCAACGGTCAATTTCCCTGGCTCGTAGTACGGGGACAGGATGGCTTAATTGGGCTGTGCGGGCGGATTTGACCATTTCCCCCAATTCGGTTTTGCTAATGTCATCATAGGCGCGAGCTTGGTCTACAAAGGCATCTAAATTGAGTTGAGGCGCTAAACTGGGAGAACCACCTGCTAACTTCATTAATACTGACATGACAACTTTTGGGTTTTGAGTAGCTAACAAAGCGGCGCGATCGCAGGTAAACTCAGCACAGCGAACCCATTCTAATAATTGTGACTGAATAGCTTGAGCCAAGACAGCGCCGACATTTGGGACAATGGCAGCGGCTAAAATCAATAAATTCACAGGTGTTAAATACACACTATGATCACACTTGAGATGACCTAATTCATGGGCAATTACAGCCTGTATTTCTTCAGGTGTAAGAATCTCAATCAAGGATGTATGAATGACCACAAAAGGCTGCTTACCGCGCATAGCAAAGGTGTAAGCGTTGGGGGCTGGGTGTTGACGCACATATAACTGAGGTGGATCAATATCCAGAATTTGACAAGCTTCCAATAGTAACTTGTGTAAATCAGGAAGTTGTTTTTCTCCTACCAAAATACTAGAAGCGATATTTTCCACATAAAAAACCTGTTCAGCCATTGGACCTAGCAAATTCCGCACCATCATATCTAAACCGGGAATTTGTTTGAGGGTTTTGGTGGCTTCCAAGTCCAGAGGATGACGGAATGAGTCTGCTTTTAAGCCTGTGAGTGAGGTTTTGAGTAAGGACATAGTATTTAAATTAAGAGAAAATGTGAATTCTAATGTTTTTGACATAACAAAACCCAAGATGACCGAGGATTTTGTTGGGTTTGTAAACTTGTTCTGGGGTTAGGTATTTCATCTTTCGGTTAAATACGATTAACCCCAGTATACTACGTTATTTTGAGATTAGAGAGTTTGGCGCAGACCCTGCGCCCCTACTTTCTGAATTTTTTATGGTCACGTCAAATACTTCTGCAAAACATTGATTTATAGAATGTCGGACTTGGTTACAGGTAATGTCGGGAATCCATGCGGCTAAACTGCTGACTGGTTTATCAACAAGGCCACAAGGAATAATTTGCTTGAATCCTGTCATGTCTGGACATACATTTAAGGAAAAGCCGTGCATAGTAATCCATTTACTCACTTTTATGCCGATGGCGGCAATTTTGTATCCTTCTAGCCAAACTCCGGTAAAACCAGGAATCCGTTCTCCCTTTAAGTCGTAAGTTGCTAAAACGCGAATTAATACTTCCTCAAGTTGACGCAAGTACCAATGGAGGTCTTGACGGTAATGACGCAAGTTTAAAATGGGATAACCTACCAATTGTCCTGGACAATGATATGTGACTTCGCCACCTCTTTCAATGCGATGCACGTCATAAGCACTTTTGTCAAGATTAAATTTTATAAATTCTGGGTTTGCTCCTGTCCCCAAGGTGTAAACGGGGGGATGTTCTAGTAAAATTAGGACATCATCTAGTTCTGGGTTGTGAATACGCTCTGCAACTAGCGATCGCTGCCACTGATGAGCGGTTTCATAAGGCATTACGCCAACATTATATAGTAAACAACGGTACGGGGTTAATTGAGTGCTAGGAATCATCAGTGCATAAGTAAGGGGGAAGAGGCAAGAGGGAAGACACCCGATAAGGGACTTCCAGGAAATAAATTATCCCAATAAATAAATGAACAAACGAACCACAGAGGCACAGAGAACACAGAGAGAGAAGAAATAGGGAGGGTTTTTGCGTTAGTTTTGGGACATTTTTTTATTTGGAAGTCTCTAAGTAAGTGGGCGTTAAAAAATGTAAAAATATAATATAAACCTAACCCCCCAACCCCCTTCCCTACCAGGGAAGGGGGAGTCAAAGCCTCTCAATTCCCAAAAATATAGCGAACAAATGTCAAGCTATGCAAAGGATCTTAAAGGAACATCAAGGAAATATACTTTAGAACTCACAAAATGCTAGTTTAAATATATAACCTGAATGGGTGTTAGACGAGGAGAGCATTCAGCTAAGACAATACCAACTAATTTACTGACTGGCGGCAACTTAAAAATTTATTTGTATCAATCAGGATCAAATTTCCCAAAAGGGTTGTATTCTCTATACAATAGTGAAAAAGACTGGGGGACGAAAAAAGGCGGGGACTCCTATTTTGGTAAAGTTCCATAGAAGTAGGCGTTTAAAAGGACCATATCTCAAGCAGCCTAATTCAATAGTTTTGCTTAAATAGCCAATTGCTTAACAACCAGTTGGGAAACAAGAGGATAAATAAGCGCCAACTTGAAGATGCAAGAAGTGTTAAAAATGCTAAAAAACAATGTCTTAGGGATGGGTAACAATTTGTGTCGGTGGCAGTGATAGGCCTGACCGCAATTTCTATTCCTAACTGAAAACATCACATATAATATTGAGCGGGAGAGTTTACATGAAGCTTGTCATCCACGGTAAAAATATTGAAATCACTGATGCAATTCGTGAATATGTGCATCAAAAGATTGAAAAAGCAGTTAGTCACTTCCAGAACATCACCAATGAAGTGGATGTCCATTTAAGCGTAGCTCGCAATCCCCGAATAAGTACGAAGCAAGCAGCAGAAGTAACTATTTATGCTAATGGTAGTGTTATCCGTGCGGAGGAAAGCAGCGAAAGCTTATATGCAAGTATTGACCTAGTTGCAGATAAAATTGCTCGGCAATTGCGGAAATATAAGGAAAAAAGGCAGGATCATAAAACTCAACCTATATCAACTAACGAAGTAGTAGCACCAGAAACTGTTGCAGCGGATTTAATAGGCGATCGCACCGCTGAATTACCCGAAGAGGTTGTTCGTACCAAATACTTCTCTATGCCGCCAATGACATTGGCTGAAGCGCAGGAACAACTACAATTGGTGGGTCATGACTTTTATATGTTTCATAATGCCGAAACAGGTGAGATTAACGTCATTTATGAACGTAATCACGGCGGTTATGGAGTCATTCAACCCCGCAATAACGGTTATTCCAACAACAGAAATGGCAAATCTGCTAATGTTAATGTTGCTGTAGCAGAAAAATCTCACTCCAAATAAAGTCTGATTAAATTCTTTATATGTAGAGACGTTTCATGAAACGTCTCTACTAGTACCGCAAGGCGGAAATAAATAGACCATTCCAAACTACTGGAAAGCTCATTGTATATTCGTTTTGACTTTTGACTTTTGACTTTTGACTTCCGCGAAGCGGTACTAGTCTGTCAACCCGAAAATGACGGGTGAAGGCAAGCAGGGGGAGAAGAGAGGCAGGGGGTAAAGCACTGCTGATATGTGTCAACTTAAGCTCAAATCCTTACCACATCTCGTTCCTAGTCTCTGACTAGGAATGCAGTTGATGAGGCTCTGCCTCTAATATCATTGAAGGCAGAGCCTTCTAGAATTCATTCCCAGTCAGAGACTGGGAACGAGATGAAAGAGAGTTAGATCCCCGACTTCTTAGAGAAGTCGGGGATCTTATTTTATTTATGCTGCTAGTTGTTGCAGGGTTTTTAATGCTTCTTCAACGTGGCCTTTAAAGTTCAACATAGAATCAAATACATATTGAACAATACCATTTTGGTCAATTAGGTATGTAACTCGACCGGGAATAAAACCAAAAACGGCAGTTGCGCCATATTGTTTTCGGACTTTATCACCTTGATCACTTAAAAGTGTAAAAGGTAAATTGTATTTATTTGCAAACCTTTGATGAGATTCCCTAGAGTCACCACTCACACCAATAACTTCAGCACCAGCGGATTGAAACACTTCATATTGATCTCGAAAAGCGCAAGATTCTACAGTGCATCCTGGTGTATCATCCTTGGGATAAAAATAGAGGACAACGGATTTTTGACCCCGAAAATCTCCCAAACTGACATTTTTGCCATTTTGGGCAGGTAGACTAAAATTAGGAGCGGTATCTCCAACTTTGATAGACATATTAAAATTATTAATTAGAGAGTGTCAAGATTTGGAATTGCCAGTGTATTTACGTTTAGCCCAAACACCAATACCAAAAAGAATTGTACTACCTAATATTGGTAGGGTATCAGTTTCCCAAGGAACAGCCTGAATTTGAGCATTACTTAGGGTGAGAGTTGATTGACCTGTTGAATCATTAACGTCAACAACCCCAATACCAACATTATAACTTCCCGGTGAAGTGAAGGCATAGCTATAAGTACCATTATTACCAGTTAAGGGTTGAATATTATTGGCAATCGTTACAAAAGCTTGATCTTGATCTGTGCTTGTGAAATTCCAGTTGAAGCTAAACACATCTCCATGGTTGATGTTACTAAAGGTACTTTTAATAGCTGAACCATAATAATTGTTCGGGATAGCAGCGTCCAAATCGGTCGCATTGATACCTAGCAATTCCTCGAAACTACCAGTACCACCACCCGTTTGAACTTGATTCGATGAACCTGAGTAAATAACTGTGTTGTTACTAGTAACATCTCCAAGGGGGTCAAAGGTGTTTAAATTAACGAAGTTAATAGAGTAAGCAGGAGCAGAGATTGCCATGGAAGTGATACCAGTGGACAAGGTTATGCCGATACTGACCAGAGGTTTTTTAAGTTGAGTCAACATAGAGATCCTGATAGAAAATGTTAAAAGACAAAGTTACCAACGTTATTTAACTGGGTGCTAGTGATGTTATCAACCTGAAGGAAGTTCTTAAATATGGCACTACCTGAAATCCCATCCCGATCAATTTGCAGAAAGGTACTACCAGTATTACTACCTGTTCCGGCTACAAACCTGATGTATTTATCCGCAATAGGATTAGTGCCATTATAACTAATACTACTGACTAATTTAGTAAGAACAATTTTGTCTCCTCCCACAGTAAAATCCGTAATCCGTTGTCCCACATCTCGAAGATCGGTAAACACGAACAAATCATTACCCGCACCTCCGGTAATGGTTTTTGCCCCTGGACCGCCTATAATGTAGTCAGAAACAGCAGTTCCTACAATTGGGTTACGTCCATTGTTAATTGAAGGATTACCAATAATTTCATTGAGATCATTAACACCAATAGTTAATTGTTTTTCATGACTTAACCCCCCTTGGTCTGTGGTTTTGACAAGGATGCTGTAACTACTCTTAGTTTCAAAATCGGGAGAAGCATTAATTTTCAGTTGATTACTACTAATAGTAAAGAGATTATTATCCGTGTCTCCCGCACCACTTATCAGAGTATAGGTGAAAGTATTACCCGCATCAACATCCGTCGTGCTGAAGTTTCCAATTACAGTCAGAGGGGCGACATTTTCGTTAATATTGGTATTGCTAAGGGTTAGATTTGTTGGGGTTTCGTTAACATTGGTAACACCAATAGTTAATTGTTTTTCGTAACTTAACCCCCCTTGGTCTGTGGTTTGGACACGGATGTTGTAACTACTCTTAGTTTCAAAATCGGGAGAAGCATTAATTTTCAGTTGATTACTACTAATAGTAAAGAGATTATTATCCGTGTCTCCCACACCACTGATCAGAGTATAGGTGAAAGTATTACCCGCATCAGGATCTGTGGTGCTGAAATCTCCAACCACAGTCAGAGGGGCGACATTTTCGTTAATATTGGTATTGCTAAGGATGAGATTTGTTGGGCTTTCGTTAAGATCATTGACGTTAATAGTTAATTGTTTTTCGTAACTTAACCCCCCTTGGTCTGTGGTTTTGACAAGGATGCTATAACTATTCTTAGTTTCAAAATCGGGGGAAGCATTAATTTTAAGTTGATTGCTACTAATGGTAAAGACATTATTATCCGTGTCTCCTGCACCGTTTACCAGGCTATAGGTAAATAATGTGTTACCTGCATCAGGATCTGTGGCGCTGAAATCTCCGATTACAGTCAGAAGATCAACATTTTCGTTAATACTGTTATTGCTAAGGGTTAGACTTGTTGGGGGTTCGTTAAGATCATTGACGTTAAGAGTTAATTGTTTTTCATAACTTAACCCCCCTTGGTCTGTGGTTTTGACACGGATGCTGTAACTATTCTTAGTTTCAAAGTCGGGAGATTGATTAATTTTTAGTTGATTACTATTAATGGTAAAGAGATTATTATCAGTGTCTCCCGCACCACTGATCAGAGTATAGGTGAAGGTATTACCCGCATCAGGATCTGTGGTGGTGAAATCTTCAACTACAGTCAGAGGGGCGACATTTTCGTTAATATTGATATTGCTAAGGGTTAGATTTGTTGGGGTTTCGTTAACATTGGCAACTTGTATATTCAGTGTAGAGACAGTTAAACCTCTCAGAGTAGTCGTCGCAGGTTCCCCAAAATTATCGTGGGCTGTAATCTGCACCTCATAAATATTATCTTGATTACTATCAATGGGATTTTCAAAATCAGGAATACTATTAAACGTGAGTTGACCCGTTGTAGGATCAAGAGTAAATAAAGATTGATCCACTCCCCCTGTAATAGCAAAGGTTACAGTATCTTCTGGATTAGGGTCAGAAACTGTGAGAATAATATTATTACTATTTTCTAGAAAAGCCCCTGGGGTGGGAATCAGGGGTGCATTATTTACATAATCATCGGTAAAAGCCAAGCCCGATAGATTAGGAATCAGGACAAAATCTGAAGCGGTAACATCTGCTTTGGCTAAAAAATGAAGAGTAGCAAAGGGTTCTAGTTTATCAACACCTATTGCTTGACCGAAATCAAATGCAGGTAAAGCACCCGCTTCTAAATCGCCAATCCGCCCAAGAGTGTTATCTAAATTACCACCAAAAACGGCGGGAAAGTTTGAGGTAATAACTTCATCAGGGTTAAAAGGATCATCCAAAGATTCTAGAATACTTGGATTCCATTGTATGGAAGACAAAAAACCAATTAATCCGACTGCATCACTACGGAAGTCACCAACTAAAATTTGTGCATAGAAACTGTTTCCAGCCATAACGCTATCAACAGCATCGCTGATAAGACCGTCATTATCAGCAAATAGTTGGATTTTAATACTGAATGCCATAATATTTTCTTCGACTTGTCTAAATGAATTCTGACAATAACTGTACACAACGGTGTCTTGACACTCTGCGGACTGAAGACACCTTAATTTATTGAGGTTTTCGGTTTATCGAGCAAGCCCTAAGTAATAGACATCTCCGGTAAAGATTGTAGAGACGTTCCATGGAACGTCTCTACAATGGTTTCAAACCACGCCCATTTAATTTTCGGAGATAGTCTAATAGGCAGGGAATAATTTCAGGAGTTAAGAGGTTGTTTGAAAAGTTTTAGGTTGTGATTTTAGGCACTTACAGATCCCCCCTAACCCCCCTTAGCAAGGGGGGAACTAGAGTCAAAGTCCCCCTTTTTAAGGGGGATTTAGGGGGATCTGAAAATATTTGATACACCATGAGGGACTTTTCAAACACCCTCTAAGGGAACACCAAAAAATAAATTACCCAATTTTGTGGGATGGGCATCCTGCCCGTCCTTGATGGTTAGCGGGCAAGATGCCCGCACCACAAGAAATTTTTGGGTATTTTTTTAATTGGAAGTCCCTAAGTAGACACTGAGAACTTAAACTGACAATTTCAGTTTGATGTCAGCAGTCAAAGCACTTGCATCAAGGGTATTAATCAACCCATCACCAGTGATATCAGCAGTGCCATCAAAAATTCCCTTGTTAAAGTTTGTTCTTGCTTGGTTCAGTGAACCTAAATCACCGGTATTAACTTTGCCATCATAGTTGATGTCTGAGTTAAAGGTGGATTTACCGGACAAGGCAACCTCGTATTGAGACCAATTAGGAACGTTGGTAAACAATACCAGACCATTAGCAACATTAAAGTTTTCCTTAGCTACCAAAGGATCATAGGTCAAGTTAACCCGTTGGCTCGAACCCGCATTCAGGAACAGGTCTTTATCCCCTGACAAATCCAGATTCACAGTAACCCCGCTGACATTAATCTGAATATCCGAAACTACCAGAACACCTGACCCCGTATTGGTGATGTCAAAGTATTTGGTGGTATCAGCATAATTGGGGCGGACATAATCGCTGTCTTGGAAGTTCTTACGGAACTTGGATAGTTCTGTTGTGAATTTGATACTAGAATCATTGGCATTGCCTGAATTATCAGTAATAGCCAAACCTGGAATCACAAGATCAGCTTCGTAGTATTGGCTGAAGTAGGAATCATAAGTATACCCATCTGCTGTGTAAGCATAACCGTATTCTGAGCCTAAACCAGAGCCGCCGCCATAGCTATAGAGATTGGTGGTCTCACCGTAGAGGGTGTCACCATCAGTGTAGCTGGTGACATAGACACGATTGTTGTAGGAACTATCCGTTGTTCCAGCGCTCACTGAGTCAATGGTATAGTAGCCAGTATTTCCTGTCTCATTGGCATAACCATCCAATACTTGACCTGCTGTATAGGTTCCTGCTAAAGCGTAGCCGTAACCACTATAACTATCGCCATTACCGTAGGTGTAGGTGTAGTTGAATAGTTGGTTCTGGATGTCAGCTTCAGCGGAGTTGCTGAAGTAGGGGTCGGAACTATAGCCATTTGCGTCATAGGCATAGCCAGATTCCGAACCAAGTCCCCCATAGCCATTAACACCCTGCCAATCATGGGACACATTGGTTGTTGTTCCATAACCAGTATCGCCATCGGTGTAGCTGGTGACATAGACAAGATTGTTATAGCCTGCGTTAGTATTGCCTAACTCAACCGAGTCAATGGTGTACTGTCCGCTCTGCCCCGCACCAGGATAGGATTGAGGCTGACCAGGATACTTAGCAAAGGTCGTATTTAATAAGGTTTGACCGTCTGAAGTATTGACAGTAAATTCGTCTGGACCAGCAGCAAAAGAACCATTCCCATCCCAACTGTTTATAATAAACAAGTCAAACTCTACGGTGACGCTACCGTTTAGAGCGACATCATTGAGCGCTAGGCTCACCGTATCGTTACCAAATTCACCGAGGAAATTGCGGGAACCAACAGGAGTTGTGGAACGGGTCGAGCTTGACCAACCAGTTACGGAATCGCTTTCAAAGTCATTGGAGTAATTGAAACCACCAGCAGTCACTTTGACATTATCCAATCCCCAACTTTCATCAGTGATTTCCTGTAGGCCAGAGCCTATAAAATTCAGGGTTAGGGCATCGGATACATTAGTAAAGGTATAGGACAGGTGGTAGACTGAATCACCGACCCAATTATAACCAAGAGTATTGTTTTCAACCGCTCCTGTACCGCCAGGATAAAGATTGGTTTCGTTAGCAATGCCGCCAATGGTTTGACCTGCTGTATAGGTTCCTACTGCTGCGTAGCCATAACCACTGTAACTATCCCCATTACCATAGCTATAGGTGAAGTTATATTTCTGATTAGCCAGAATATCAGCTTCAGCGGAGTTGCTGAAGTAGGGGTCGAAACTATAGCCGTTTGCATCATAGGCATAACCGTATTCAGAGCCTAAACCAGAGTAACCCGCTCCGATATTAAGATAGCCTGCTGCACCAAAACCAGTATCACCATCGGTGTAGCTGGTGACATAGACGTGGCCGTTATAGAAACTATCTAAAGTAGTGGAAGCAATGGAGTCAATGGTATACTGTCCTGTATAGCC
>NZ_LJOU01000183.1:0-4434 GCF_001672085.1 Anabaena sp. AL93
TGTAAATCCTGAAATCCTGGAAATCCTGATTCAGACAATTAATCACCGTCAAATTAGCAACCTCATCTACAAACAGATCCCTCATCCTGTAAATCCTGAAATCCTGGAAATCCTGATTCAGACAATTAATCACCATCAAATTAGCAACCTCATCTACAAACAGATCCCTCATCCTGTAAATCCTGAAATCCTGGAAATCCTGATTCAGACAATTAATCACCGTCAAATTAGCAACCTCATCTGCAAATAGATCCCTCATCCTGTAAATCCTGAAATCCTGGAAATCCTGATTCAGACAATTAATCACCGTCAAATTAGCAACCTCATCTGCAAACAGATCCCTCATCCTGTAAATCCTGAAATCCTGGAAATCCTGATTCAGACAATTAATCACCGTCAAATTAGCAACCTCATCTGCAAATAGATCCCTCATCCTGTAAATCCTGAAATCCTGGAAATCCTGATTCAGACAATTAATCACCGTCAAATTAGCAACCTCATCTACAAACAGATCCCTCATCCTGTAAATCCTGAAATCCTGGAAATCCTGATTCAGACAATTAATCACCGTCAAATTAGCAACCTCATCTGCAAATAGATCCCTCATCCTGTAAATCCTGAAATCCTGGAAATCCTGGAAATCCTGATTCGGACAATTTCCCACAGCGATCGCACACCTTTGGCATTTAGGTAGTAACTGGAATTGGCTATTTATACATTAAACACTTTTCAAACATCCTCTTAGCCATACCTCTAGCCCTCACAGATAACTTTTTCAGCAAACCCTAAATATTAAACACTAAAATCATTCCCATCTTGATTGATAACTAATCTTAAAATTGATAAACCTAAAATAATTAAAAATAGCACCAAACCAATAGTACAAGCATAGCTAATCTCTAAATTACCAAATGCTTGTTCATACAAATAATAAACAATAGTCTTAGAACTATTGAGTGGTCCGCCTTGAGTCATAATATAAACTTCTTCAAAAACTTTAGTTGCCGAAATCGCCGAAATTACAGCCACTAAAGCTAAATATGGTTGCATTAATGGTAACGTAATATCCCAATGTTTACGAACACTATCTGAACCATCAATAGCCGCAGCTTCATAAATATCAGCGGGAATGGCTTGTAATCCAGCTAAATAAATTACCATATAATAGCCTAAGCCTTTCCAAATCGTTACAGCCATAATACTAGCTAAGGAAATGGGAACAATTCCCAATATCTTATCAGGACTTGTTAACCAGGGAATTCCGTCGGGAAAAATCCCTAAAGTTTTGAGAATTTGATTCAGCAACCCGTTTTCTGCATATAACCATTTCCAGGCTATCCCAGCTACTACCATAGAAATTACAACTGGGGTATAATATGCTGTTCTAAACCAATTCATTCCCCGCAATTTTTGATTCACTAAAATTGCTAAAGCTAAGGGTAAAAATACTAAAATAGGAACAACACCAATCAGATAAATAAATGTATTTTCTAATGTTTGCCAAAAAACTGGATCTTTCGATAAACGCAGGAAATTTTTCCAGCCAATCCATTGAGGAGGATCTCCTATATTTTCATAGTTGGTAAAACTGAGATAAAAGGCTTGAACTGCTGGCCAAAAAACAGTTAATATTAAGATAATCAAGGCAGGTAATAAGAACAAATATGGTGTAATTTTGTGTTTAATTAAAATCCATTGTTTTGATGTTAATTGAGACATATTATAGGACTCCCATAAAACTAATATTTAATTGGGGAATCGGTTAAATAATCCTCTTCCCTATTTTTTGGCAAAATTACGTTTTACTCCTGACTCCTGACTCCTGACTCTTGAATTCTGCTGTATGATTCTGGTTCTACTGTCTCATGGTTATTAATTTTCACCTGTTTTAATAAGCTAGGCATCCAAGGTAAAGCTAGGAAAATTCCTGATAAAACTAATAGAAATACAGAAAGTCCAAAAAGTTGGTCGCGGGAAATTTCTAATACACCACGTAAAATTACCTCTCGCAAAGCCGAAACAATCGTAATTTCTACGGCTGCACCTACGGATATACTGCGTTCTTGGAGGTAATCAACTAATAACCGAAACAGTTCTACTAATATCAAAATAAACAGAATATCAGATGTGACTTGCCGTAAATCTAATGGACGTAAAAACGATAAAAACATATCTCCTAATCGAATGAGCATAACACAAAATAAACTCACGCAAAGGGAGATTACAATAATATCCTGAAAAAGCTCTAAGTTACGAACAATTCTATCTCGTTTAAACCAATTATTGACTTCTATAATTATCCGCTGTGGCATGGTATTTCCTAAAAAAGATCAATACATCTATTTTAATAATTAACCATTAAACAGATTTTAATAAAGTAAACAGAGAACAAGACGTAATTAGCAACTAAGTAGGTTGGCGTTGAAAATTGTCGTTATGGCAAGGCAAAAGGCAAGAGGCAAGAGGCAAGAGTGAAGAGGGTTTAGGCGATTTTACATTTCTTTACACAGTTTGGTTTTATTGTGTTCACCTACTTATCCAATTAAAGCATAATAGTACAGCTCGGAGTAAATAAACCAACGCTATCTAATTATACTAAACACAAGTAGGATATAAACTTTTGTGAAATGACAAAGAACCTAGATGTGGGTTTAGCAGTGCTTAATGGTGTCAACTTAACGTTAAACCTGTAGCCCGCCTGGGAATGATAGCGTAGCGTGGCGTTAGCCATATTCCCAGTCTAATAGCAGAAGTTGTCTTTTGATGACTAAATAACCCGGAAATTTTTGAGTAAACTTTAGTTTACTTTCGCTATTAGCCCGGAAATTCATTTCCGGGCGGGTGTGGAAGCAAACAGATAAGCCATTTTTAACTTAAGTTGACACCAATGAAGCTCTTGCTTTACCCCTACTACTACCAATACTGCTCGGTTAAGCCTGAAAAGTCATTATATGGCAGGTTGGGTTGTGGAACGTAAACGTTCGCTCAACCCAACCTACATTTCCTTAACTGACAAGTATTACTACTACTACCTTTAGAATCAAACAATTAAGCCGTTTTGAGTATACAAAAAACAAGGCGTGAAACTTATTAATTTTTGTTTCACGCCTCGTCTTTTATTTAAACTCCCCAGGCCGGATTCGAACCAGCGACCAATCGATTAACAGTCGATCGCTCTACCACTGAGCTACTGAGGAATGCTCTTTGCTCTTAACTTTAGCTATAGTAAACCTAAATCCAGATTAATGCAAGGGGTTTTGGAAAAATTTTCCAACTTTTTTTTGTTGCTGCTGAAATTTCTCACTTTTAATACCCCAAAACCTTTCCAGCAGCTACATTCGGAGATTTACGAATCCTAAAATTATAATCCCATTCGCAATTCCGTCAGCCGTTGTCTGGCTTTAGGATCAATTCCATTCACCAAGAATCTACTTTTAGGTTGTTTTTGCGACTGATACCTATGGCGCATCCGACAGACAGTAGTTTCTACTTCGCCACATAGTTGATGCGCCGATAACCATTCAGCACCATATCCCTGGACTGTTAACTGCTGCGCTCGATCTGATGTAGCGACAATCATGCGGGAAATTAAACATTGGGATATTTGGTGACGCAGAGACGCACAGGTTTTTTCTATATATGTGTCTGCAGTCTGACCAAAATCCGTATAATGTACTGTTAGAAAATTTGTAATAGTTTCTCTGTTACTAGGAGTGTTTTGATATTGAGCATCAAACACTACCTGAGTTTCATAACCTTGGAAAGCACTATAATTAGTCATTGCTTCCACTAATTCACCCCGTGCAGCCTCAAGTCCGGCATGATCACGGGTTTTTATCAAGCAAGGCCAAGTGCCTATAATATTGTAACCGTCTACTAAGAGAACGGCCGGGACTATGGAACGAGACATGGTTTTTAATCACAATTATCTAGAGTTAACAAAAATCATTCATAAGACTTATAGTAAATGAAGCATTGCTTGTAACCCCATGTTACAAGAAATAAAAACTGCCTCTTTTAATCAAATTTAGACCCTACGATAGAAGCTATGATTTTGAAAAAGCCTCTAAAAATCAGGTTTACTGAATTTGTTTTCTCTAAAAAAATATTTTTCTCTGTCTGTAAAATTTTATGTTTCCAGGATAGAAGGCTTTTTGAATAGCATTTTGACCGCTTTTCCACTAATTCTAGCTTTTAATAATAATTAACTATACATAAATGCGGATAAGCCAAAATTTGATTATTGTAGTAGATCAGGGCTATTTTATTCTAAATATAATCCGCCCATAACTGATAGTGTAGCGTGGCGTAAGCCATAGTTCAGGGCTAGTAGTTCGTCAAATTTATTTTGACGGGTAATGATCGGAAAAAACTTCTGTTCTTCCTTCCCCTACCTCCCCTACCTCCCCTACCTCCCCTACCTCCCCTACCTCG
>NZ_LJOU01000018.1:0-66526 GCF_001672085.1 Anabaena sp. AL93
GAATATAATCATGTCAGAATCAGGATATCCAGGATTTAAGGATTTTCAGGATTAATGAATATAATCATGTCAGAATCAGGATATCCAGGATTTAAGGATTTTCAGGATTAATGAATATAATCATGTCAGAATCAGGATATCCAGGATTTAAGGATTTTCAGGATTAATGAATATAATCATGTCAGAATCAGGATATCCAGGATTTAAGGATTTTCAGGATTAATGAATATCACATCCTGTTAATCTTTTAATCCTGTAAATCCTGATTCAGACAATTAATGTTATAATCAATAAATAACGACTTGGTGTCATATTATGATGATTACTCAAGAATTAGAACTTAAAGAAAACATCTCTCAAGATGTGATTTTTCCCCCCAGTGATTTATATAGTGATGAACCTCCCGTGGAAACAGAACTACATTTAAGACAAATAATTCTCCTTTTCAAATGTCTAGAATGGTTGTGGAAAGATAAAACTGATTTCTATGCTGCGGGAAATCTCACCATTTACTATAGTCCTAATCAGAAAAAATCAGAATATTTCCGAGGTCCTGATTTCTTTGTTGTGCTAGGAACAGAACGCAAAACTCGGAAAAGTTGGGTAGTTTGGAATGAAGACGGTAAATATCCCAATGTAATTTTAGAAATTCTCTCACCAACTACAGCGAATACAGATAGAGAATACAAAAAAGAACTTTATCAAAATACTTTCCGCACACCGGATTATTTTTGGTTTGATCCTTATACACTAGAATTTGCAGGATTTCATTTATTAGATGGAAAATATCAACCTCTAGAAGCAAATGAAAAAGGACATTTATGGAGTGAACAATTAGATTTATATTTGGGAATTCATGAGGGATTATTGCGCTATTTCACACCAGAAGGAAAGCTAGTTTTTACCCCTGAAGAAACCGCAGAACGTTTAGCAGCAAAATTGCGGGAGTTAAATATAGATCCTGATACAATTTAATCTAAAATCAAATGTAGGTTGGGTTAAGCGATAGCGAAGCGCTCCGCAGGAATCGCGCAACCCAACAAAAGTTTTAATAATATGTTTTAATAATATGATGTTGGGTTTCGTTCCGATTGCTCCGCGTTCACGCAGTGTCCCGCAGGGATACGTTTACGTTCCACAACCCAACCTACGGAACTAAACTCTGTTTTTGTAGCAAAAATTAATTATAACTATGCCCTACAGTGATTTTACACTAAAAAAAGTCCGTCAGGATTTAGCGATCGCCATCCATGAAGGAGGACGGTTTTTTCCAGATGTGCCTGTTGTAAAACCTGATGATTTGCTACGTCAAGAACTAGAAGAAGGTTTACCATTGGTACTTGCACGAGGTAGTGAAAAAGCTCGTTCTGAATGGATTATTAGCCCTGTATTAACAGCAGTTCGACGATTATTAGATCGTCAAATTAGCCTCTTTTCTGGAGAAGATTTTACCGTTGATCCTAGTATTGGACTCAATGGTATTTGTGACTTTCTGATTAGTAAATCACTAAGCCAATTAGAAATTCAAGCTCCAGTAGTTATAATTATAGAAGCAAAAAAAGAAAATCTTAATGGTGGTTTAGGTCAGTGTATTGCAGAAATGGTAGCTGCCCAAAAATTTAATGCTGCTAATAATGTCAACATTCCCATAATCTTCGGTTCTGTCACCAGTGGAACTACTTGGAAATTTTTAAAACTGGAGGGTAATTCAGTCACTATTGATATTACTGAATATCCATTGCCACCAGTTGAGCCAATTTTAGCATTTCTAACATGGATGTTATCAGTAAATTAATATTGTTTTTAAATTCTGTAAATCCTGATATAGCTACGCTATCAGACAATAATATGATGTTGGGTAAGAGGATGTTTGAAAAGTATCAGAATTAATCGAGATCCCCCCAACCCCCCTTACAAAGGGGGGCTAAATTCCTCAAAGTCCCCCTTAAAAAGGGGGATTTAGGGGGATCTGCGGGTGTCAGATCCCACACGAAAAAGTTTTCAAACAACCTCTAAGATACGTCAACCAAACCTACTGGAAATTTACACCTTCATAAATATCACTGAAGGTAATTTGAAAATCTATTGATTTTAAAGACAATATATCATTTACTGATTCATATTCAGTTAATACCCATTGTCCTTCTGCATTTTTAGCAAATTGTTCAATAAAATATTCATATTGGTTAATCATAATATATTCTTTTAATTCAGGAAGAGAACGATAAAATCTAAATTTGTCGGTTTTATCATAATTTATAGTTGATTTAGATAACACTTCGACAATCATTAACGGATTTGTTACTTGAGTAGTTCCAGTTCCTTGATATATTGGTTCTCCTTGAATTACCATAATATCTGGATAAGTATAGATTTGATAACGTTCTAGCCATAATTTAACATCACCCATATAAATCTTGTAATTTTGATTCCGCATTTTTAATTTAAAATGTAGATAAAAATTACCTGAAATTTCATTATGATTTGTAGTTCCACCAGTCATAGGTATAATTTCCCCATCTATATATTCGTTTTTAAATTCTGATTTTTCTTCTAGTTCTAAATATTCTTCTGGAGTGTAATATTTGCTGGATGTTTGAATTTGCATATCAACCTCATATTTTTAATATCAATTACCCAGGATAATGCTTGGCTAAAAATTCTTGTGCTTCTGCTTTATCCTTAATTATACCATCTACAGTTGCAGTCAATAAATCATCAAGCATTTGCTTATATTGGGGACTAGGTTTATAACCCAATTGTTTTAAATCATTTCCATTTAATAGCGGTTGAATATTTCCCCAGGTTGTTAAATATTGCCAAATCCGTCTTCTGATTTTGCCGGAACTTTGTAAAGCAATTAAGATTAAAGTTTGCAAATCATATTTCCTGAGTAAATAGAGAGTTTGACTAGGTTTTTCAAAAGTTGGTAATAACGTAATTACCTCAGCTTGAATTTGAGATAATTTCTCTAATCTAATAATACTATCATCAGTTAATTGCAGATTTTTAGCGACTTTCCCTCGATATTCCGGTTGTAAATAGGCAATTAATACTTCTAGACGCATTTGCCAATTTATTAAAGTTTGTTTTTTGTCAAATTTTCTTAAACAGTGTTTTAATAAATTTAATTGTCGAGAAAGTTCCACATCTAATTTTAAAGTAGGATGAATACATTGTAAAGCCCCCAAATTATCCAATAATTCTAAAGCTGATTGCCAATAAGGTGCTGCTAATATATATTTTAATTCAGTTTTTAGTCGAGTTTGCAAAGCCGGAGTTTTACTATTTTCTTGACTTGTTCGATCATAAACTCCACTATTTATAGCATAACGAATATAGGCTTCTGTTTGTGGTTCTAGGGAAAATCCAAACCGCACTGCAAACCGTACTCCGCGATAAATCCGAGTTGGATCTTCAATAAAACTATTAGGGTGTAAAATCCGAACTTGCTGATTTTGTAAGTCTATAAAACCACCAAAGAAATCTAATAATTCACCAGCGCGGGGAGAAGTTAACCGCAAAGCCATTGCATTAATTGTAAAATCTCGCCGATATAAATCTTGCCGAATGGAACTAGCCTCAACTTCTGGATTTGCTGCTGGATAAGGATAAAACTCGGTTCTTGCTGTGGCAATATCTACCCATAATGAGTCTAATACTAAATCTTTATGCCATAATAAAGCCGCAGTTTGAAAAGCACCATGAATTTCTAATCTCGCATTTTGATAAATTTGCTGTAAGGCTTTAGCTAATTCTACACCTGCACCCACATCTGCGGTTTTATGAAAACCATCAACAACTAAATCAATATCATTAATTGTCAAACTGCGAGTTTCTGTTTCTGCTAATAGTAAATCTCGGACTGCACCACCCACTAAATAAAGATGCCAACCGCGTTTTTCTGCTTCTTGGGATGCGGTACTGAGTAATCGCCAAAGCTGAGGAGTGAGACGTTTTTCTAATTCAGTATTGAGTCCTAAATTTCGAGAATAATTATCAGTTGTTAATTCTATATTTTGAATCGTTAGTTGGTGTAATTCTCTTAAAATATCGGTGCGGGTGACAATACCAACTAATTGCCCATGATCTAATACTGGTAATCTACCAATATCATAAGTCACCATTAAAGACTCAATTTCTGGTAAAGAAGTATCAGGGGTAATTGTCTTTAAATTACTTGTCATATAACCTTTAACTGGTGCATGACTAAACCCATGATGTAAAGCAATATCTAAATCCCGACGGGAAATAATTCCAATTAATAAATCTTGGCTATTCACTACAGATAAACCTGAATGTCCATAACGTAATAAAATCCGCTGGGCTTCGGCTATAGTAGTATCAGGGCGAATTGTCCGCACTGGAGAAGACATCAAATCTCTAGCTGTGGGAGGATGGGGAATTTGGGCTTTTAAACCATCTAATAATTGTTGTAAAATTGGTTGGGAATCTGTAGTGCGAAGATTAAAAGATGCGGCTTGAGAATGTCCACCACCACCATGAGGTTGAAATAAGGAATTAAGATTTGTTTGGGGAATTTGCGTTCTCCCAATTACTGTTAAGCGGAAATCATTTTCATCTAAAGAATATTCATTTGCTAACAGTACAGCATCGGTTTCTGTTAAGTCAATAATTTCGGAAGCTAAACCTGATAAACCGGGGACAAAACCATCTGTTTTTAGTGTCACCCAAGCAATAGTATATCCCCGCAAACAAAGATATTGTAAATTCTCTAAAGCTGTACTTAATAATTGTTGTAATTGTGGTGATAAACCAGGATCACGATAAGTAGAAATAACTGATAAATTTGCCCCTTGCTGCATTAACCAAGCTAAAGCTGAAGCATCTCTGGCTGTAGATTGTTGATAAGTTAACGAACCTGTATCAACATGAATACCTAAAGCCATTACAGTTGCTTGGGCAGAATTTAAAGAAATATTATTTTTTTGCAATTCTTCTACCATTAAGGTAGTTGTCGCCCCCACTTCGTCAATATATAATTGGGTGCTGGGAATGTCTCTATCTTGTCCAAAATGATGATCGTAAACGATGATTTCTTGGACATTGGGTAAATCGAACCAGATAGCGGCTTTACCAAGGCGATCGCGCTTTTGAGTATCCACAACCATTAAAGAGCGAATATTTTCAGGATTTACGGAACGTCTTTCAATCAACGGATACTCATCACGGTGTAACGCTAAAAAGTCCCTTACAGGAGGATGTGCGCCCCCAGTCAAGACAATTTTACTGCCTGGTTTGAGACAAGTTAACCCTACCGCTGCCCCCAAAGCATCAAAATCCGCAGTTGTGTGACAAAGAATTAAATCCATATATTAAAGGTGACAGGGGACAGGTAACAGGTGACAGAGAAGATAATTTCTATCTTAATCATTTTCCCAATCCCCGAAAGAAAAAAACAGATTGGAAGATCAGAAGTGAGCAACTGTTACAAACCAGACGTAAAATATTAATTGATCAGGCGATGCCCTATGAGTTCATAAGGTTCACTGAAAACCCTAAACTGTTTATACAGCAGCAGTTCCGGAAAAACTAAGATTTAGTTATGTTGGGAAAAACAAAATGAGCATAGTATTTCAAATCGCTTTAATATCATTAGTCCTGTTCTCCTTCGTGCTTGTGATTGGTGTACCTGTTGTTTACGCTACTCCTCAAAACTGGGTAGAATCTAAAAAACTACTCTGGGTTGGTTCAGCAATTTGGGCGGCTTTAGTCGTGTTAGTTGGTATATTAAACTTTTTTGTGGTTTAGTTGAATGCTTTAAATATTCACTAGCGCATACCATACACACTTTTAGGAGCAGAAAAGCTAAGGTAAAGAGTCAAAAAGAAAAAACTTTATTTTTTCAATATCTTCGCCATTTTTTGTAGGTTGGGTTAAGCAACAGCGCAACCAAAAGCATTTGTCGGGTTTCCTTACGTCAACCCAACCTACTACTAATCAGGCTTTTTTCAATTTTGCGAAGGTATTGATTGTTTTCTAAACGACTTTTTCCTGATTGTGCTTTCCTGCTCTTATATTTTCATTGCAGAAAAGTATATTGGTAAAGCAGTTATTCTAAATTTATTTAGGGGCAGTTATGGCAGTTTTTGAAGGAAATTTTCAGCACACCGAGTCTTTGCGCTTTGCATTGATCATCGCTCGCTTCAATGATCTTGTCACCTTAAAATTAGTAGAAGGATGTAAAGACTGCTTGAAGCGTCATGGTATAGATCCTGACCCCGAAGGACAGCAAGTAGATTATGTATGGGTTCCTGGTAGTTTTGAAGTTGCCAATGTAGCCCGTCAGTTAGCAATGTCTGGCCGTTATGATGCCATAATTTGCCTCGGCGCAGTCATTAAAGGACAAACACCGCATTTTGATTATGTATCGTCAGAAGTTTCTAAAGGTGTTGCTGCGGCTAGTTTCCAAACAGGTGTACCTGTAATTTTCGGCATTTTAACCACAGATACCATGCAGCAAGCCCTAGAACGAGCCGGCATCAAGAGTAATCATGGTTGGGAGTACGCTATGAATGCTATAGAAATGGCTAGTCTCATGCGGCAATTACGCCCGAATTTAGCAGGTTAATTGGGTGATGGGTAATGGGTAATAGGTAATGGGTAATTGGTTAAAAATTCTTGCCACTGACAACTGAAAAAAAAGTTTAGCTAAGGGGTTGACAAAGCTGAATATATCTGGAATAATAAGTTTATTGGTGAGTCTCGCGGGTGTAGCTCAGTGGTAGAGCGCAACCTTGCCAAGGTTGATGTCGTGGGTTCGAATCCCATCACCCGCTTTCTAGTTAAAGTAGATATGTTAAAATAACACTAAAGATTTTCCATCACCACTAAATTTGTAAATGATGGATTTTTTCGGAGTTTGTGAGAAAACTTTCCCAGCTACATTATTAGACGCAATTTCAAGGTTTCCCATACTGATTTTCAGGAAAATTAGGGAATAATGTAAGAAACCGCCCAAGTTATTTATCTCGCTTGTGCAACCTCAAAAACCAGATAAAATTGACTTAAATACGGAATACATTTGTCCTTGCCGTCGCAATGGACAGTTAATTCCCATTACACTCACAGAAGCGTTTGGATGCGATCGCTGTCAGCAAATTTTTGTTGTCGAAGACAATGGATATGTATTAGAGCAACTTTCTACTACTTATCCTTACAAGCGTGCTTGGCGCTGGAAAGGCAATAATTGGCAAATTGTTCAACCCCGATTAGGACAAAACTATTTACCAATAGCACTCAGCATTATTTTTGTGTTAGTGATTATATGGCTACCATTAGCTCTACGATTGGCTAATAGTTCCAACATCATAGCTTGGGCAATTGTAGCATTGCTATTGGTAATTCTGCCAGCACTAATGGTCTGGCTTACTTACAGACGTTAACTCCATGACAGGTGAAGTGATTGATGATTACCCCGAACCTATGACAAGTGCTAACCGCGCTTTTCAGGCTTCCTTAAAATTGGGAACGACTAAGGGGACAGATAGGAGTCGCGCTGTGTTAGCAATGGCACAAGCGATAGAAAGCGATTTTGATGAAATTCTCGAAGCTAATACTCTAGATTTAGAAGCAAGTCGAGAAATGGCAGTTCCCGAATTAATTTTGGACTGGTTGAAGCTAACCCCCTCTAGGTTGGAGAATACTATTAAGATTCTGCAACGATTGGGGGAATTATCTGATCCTTTGCGCCGGGTGAGAACTGCTGATTATCAACAGGAAGACTCTCAAAGTTATACTCAATTGATGCCTTTGGGGGTAATTGCCTTTATTTATGAGGCTTTCCCGGATTTGGGGGCGATCGCTGCTGGTTTTTGCATAAAAACTGGCAATAGTATTATTCTTAAAGGTAGTACGGAAGCTAGTAACTCCAATACAGCGATCGCTAACGCCTTGCAAACAGCCATTACTAAAGTCGGATTACCCGCAGGTTGTGTAGAATTAATCACGGCTGAACATGGTGCTTCAGTGCGAGATTTAGTTACCCAAGATCAGTATTTAAGTTTAGTTATTCCCTACGGACGTTCCAGTTTAATTCAACAGGTAGTCAGACAAGCAACCTGCCCAGTGTTAAAATCAGCAATGGGTAATTGTTATCTGTATTGGTCAGTGAACAGTAGCTTAGAAATGATTCGCTGGATGATTATGGATAGCCATGAAAGCGAACCAGATCAAGTCAATGCCATTGAAAAAGTTTTAGTGCATCGTCAAGCCTTACCATCTTCCTTGTCAGTGCTGTGGAGTAGCTTGAAAGAAAAAGGTTTTCAACTTAAAGGAGATGCAGAACTAGTTGCAGCATTTCCCCAATTGCAATTAGCCAAAGATGAAGAATGGGGAACACCGTATTTAACCAAAACAGTAGCTTTTAAGTTAGTAGATAGTTTAGAAAGTGCGATCGCTTGGATTAATCAATATAGTAGCAGTCATGCTGATAGTATTGTCACCGAATCTTATCAAGAAAGTCGTCAATTTGCATTAGGAGTAAATAGCGCCTCTACCTACATTAATGCTTCCCCGCGTTTTTCCCGTCACTCCTCACGGGGAGAGGCTGTATTTTTAGGAATGTCCAATCAAAAAGGACATCGCAGGGGGTTTATTAGTTTAGAAACTTTAACAACAGTGAAGCATATTGTTCAGGGAAATGGACGGTTTTAGGGAAAATGTCTGAATCAGGATATCCAGGATTTAAAGATGAACAGGATTTCATTATCTTCATCTTCTTCATATTCTTCATATCCTGAAAATCTGAACACGGATTTAGCGAATTAAAGGATTAACAGGACTTTTAGGGAAAATGTCTGAATCAGGATATCCAGGATTTAAGGATGAACAGGATTTCATTATCTTCATCTCATTCATATTCTTAATATCCTGAAAATCTGAACACGGATTTAGCGAATTAAAGGATTAACAGGACTTTTAGGGAAAATGTATGAATCAGGATATCCAGGATTTAAGGATGAACAGGATTTCATTATCTTCATCTCATTCATATTCTTAATATCCTAAAAATCCTAAAATCCTGAGTATCCTGATTCAGACAAATTCACATCCTGAAAATCCTTAAATCCTAAACATCCTGATTCAGACAAATTCACATCCTGAAAATCCTTAAATCCTAAACATCCTGATTCAGACAAATTCAGATCCTAAAAATCCTTAAATCCTGGAAATCCTGATTCAGACAAATTCCTATCCTGAAAATCCTCAAATCCTGGAAATCCTGATTCAGACAAATTCACATCCTGAAAATCCTCAAATCCTGGAAATCCTGATTCAGACAAATTCACATCCTGAAAATCCTCAAATCCTGGAAATCCTGATTCAGACAAATTCACATCCTGAAAATCCTCAAATCCTGGAAATCCTGATTCAGACAAATTTACATCCTGGATATCCTGATTCTGACAATTAAATAATATATAGTAATTTACAGGTAAAAACCATGAATACACTGTACAATTCTGATTTTGATAGCTGGACAAAAACACAAGCACAACTACTCAAAGAAGAAAAATGGGAAACACTAGATAAACTCAACTTAATTGAAGAAATAGAAACATTGGGAAGACAAGAAAGAAGAGAATTAACCAACCGTTTAGCCTTCTTATTAGGACATTTACTAAAATGGCAATATCAACCAGAAAATCGTAGTAATAGTTGGTTAGCAACAATTCGAGAACAACGGACTCAAATCAACCGAATATTAGCAGATAGTCCCAGCTTAAAATCGAGGGGAAACGCATCTAAATTATCTTGACAAAACACCATTTTTGTGTATAAACGTAGGAATCGGTATTTATCGTTTGATTGATTTTTTCAGAGTCATCGTGATGGTTTAAATCATTGTCAATAAGTAGACGTTAATGCGAATTTTTGGGTCATTATTGAGATTAAATAGTCCTTATTGATAAGATGCGTTTCCCCTGGCTTAAAATCCTATTTAGAAGAAGCCTTTTCATTAAGTTATCAAGACGGAATTAACTTAGCAGTCAAAGAAACAAACCTCCCCTATGAAACCTTTCCAGAAAATTGTCATTATGAAATCACACAAATATTAGAACCTGAATTTTTACCAGAATTATAACCTTCTTCCTTCGCGCCTTTGCACCTTAGCGTCTTTGCGCGAAACAAAATTAACTCAACCGTTCCCGCAACCACAAAGCTAACAAAGGCATAGCTAAACGATAACCATGTTCAGCATCATAAATCAAACCCTTATGCTGTAACCCAGTTAACGCCCCTTGTAGACTCCCACCCCGTGAAAGTCCATGCTTTTGAATATACTCCTTACTCTGAGGTTTATCAGTAGGATCAATAGCCAAAGATTCCAATAAATGTACCTGATTTGCAGGTAACAACATCAGCAAAGATTCATAAGTCATAGATAAATCTCTCAATAATCCTGCAATAGCCTTTTGAACATCTTCCTCCCGAATTAAACCATCTGCACAACGGGACGCAGATAACCGCCGAATAATCGCCATCCCATCGCCAATATGTCCCTGTACCGCCTCTAGAAATAGCTGTAAGGCTTGACTATGACAATCAAAAGTGAAACCTTGCGTATGTAATATTTCTCTCGCCCACAAGGCTACAACGTCCTTAGCTAAAGGTGCTAATTGAATAGTTTCTAGCGGATAATTAGTATCATCTGGATGTTGACTAGATTCTGCAATCGTGGCTATTAATACATAACTAACATGAGGATAAGCCTTAACTTCTTTCCTAAATGTAGTTTCCCATAAACCATGACGATCCCAAGAACGAATATGGGGAAAACTTTGTAAAATCAGTAATATTCTTTGATTTAAATCAACCGCCATTATTTCCAATAAGTCTAACAAATTGGCGAATGCTTCCCATAGTTGTTCTTGTTCCAAAGAACGAATTAGTTTTAGTTGAGTTTCCGAATTAAAAGTAAAAAATTCAGATGTATTTTCATTCAACCAATTTTGAATTTTTCCCGCTTCCCAGTTTTGACTAATCGCTTCTGCTAATAGTTGTACAAATCTCTCCGCTTCCGTAGCGCGAATGCAGTCTATTTCCAAGATAACTGTATTCACCTCCTGTGCTGCACCTCTCACTAAAGTGCGTCTCCCACTACCAGGAACTCCAGTAATTAACAAATCACCATCTTTTGCCAGGATTTCAATAATCCGCTGAAACTCTACAGAACGTCCAATTAATTGTAAGGGAGTAGACAAATTTAAATTCACTCAGTTCTCGCTTTTACGTAATATATTATAATAACTATTAAGCTAAATTTAAGGGCAACTATGGTTAGTACAATCACTAAACCAAACAATATTACCCCAGAAACTACCCCCGCAGAACAGCGAGTAGTTTTCCACAATATCAGTTGGCAAAATTATCAGCAAATTTTAGCAGCATTAGGGCAAAGTCGTTCTTCTCGACTTATCTATGATCAAGGGACATTAGAAATTACCATGCCATTAGAAGAACATGAAAGTGCTACCAGATTAATTGAACTATTCATCCGCATTTTGGTAGAAGAAAGTGGATTAAAAATTAAAACAATGGGTTCAACCACCTTAAATCGTGATGATTTACAAAGAAGTGCTGAACCTGACAACTGTTATTACATTCAAAATCAACCTCAAGTAGTTGGAAAAAAAGTTGATTTAAACGAAGATCCACCACCAGACTTGATTGTAGAAGTAGATATTACTCATACTGACATCAATAAACTCCAGTTTTATGCCAGCATGGGAGTACCAGAATTTTGGCGTTATAACGGTGAAATAGTGCTATTTTATCAACTTCAAAATCATCAATATGTTGAAGGAGAAAAAAGTCCCACATTTTCTATAATCACCAAAGAAAAACTTTATCAATTTTTGCAAGATTGCCAAATAGATGAAGTGCAAGCTAGTAAATCTTTCCGTACTTGGGTACAACAGGAAATACAGAATTAGAAATAATTGCATAGTAGGGGCGGGGTTTTCCCCACCCTGACAATTTGCTTAACTAGCTAACAGTGTCTTTTCCAAAGGAGTCCAGCGGAAAGTGCGATCGCCACCTCTCTCAATTACCACTTTAACCCTTGGTTCTAACTTAGGCAAATCCATCAAATACTCAACTTCCTGATCAGAAAGAATATATCCCTCAATAATCCACAACACCAACCCCTTAGACTTAGGAGGTAATTGTGCCAAATGGGAACTGATCATTGGTGGTAAATAATATACATCACCCACAGCCGCACCACTACTATTGCTTCTTTTGCCTAAATGTGGTGGTCTGACACCATGAACTTGCGTCAGATATGCAGCCACATCACCCAGTCCTCTTGCAGTAATATGGAGGCCAACATAGCCAGCCGCCCGTAATCGGCGCAGATACCGACCTTCATAGCCCCCCTCCAGAGGAACATAAACACCCAACGCCCCAAATTTCTCCAAATTGCGGATGAAACCGTTGCCAGTGGTAATTAGTGCCATATATTTTCTTCCTATCCCACTTAGATATCTCTATTATTCACTCTCTAGTGGTAGATTAAGTTAAATGAACCTGCATATTTTCAACAATTTTGAAAATTCACAGCCGGAACATGGGTGATTTTCCTTACCCACACCTCAGCATCCCATAACAAAGCAAAAAAATACTAGACAAAAATTAACGAATAGTTTATATTATTAGATTGTGACCGAATAGTATAATTAGATAGCCATCTTTCTTATTTAGACTTCCTAGTTAGTCCTAGCATCTGAGTTTCTAGTTAGTTTCCCCAAAAGAATAAAACTGGCTCACTTCATAAGAGACTGCTAAACTAAAAAAGCTTTCAGGTCAAATAAAGAGCCAAAGTCATATTTAAGCTCCCACACCAAATCACTCCCGTAAATCCTAAAAAAATTAGGCAAAACCTTAGACAATAGTTTAGGGCATGAAAATAAGTAGTTCCTTAGCAATAATGTTGGTTTCATGGCATGATGTTAAGACTAAGGAAAAGGATACTGAGGGTCAATAACCACTTAAGTCCTGCTACAACGGTAGAGTGCCAAAGCAACTGCTTGGACGAAAGCATTGCTGCACACAGCGCAAAGCCATCAAGCCTCGCATTGAATTCCAGAAGTAATCCCTTCTCAATAGAGTAGGCAGTTATTCCTGTTATTGTGATTGAGTAAGTGAAAATAAACAAATTCACTAAAGCAAAAGGGACAAAAACTGTTGCGTCGCCAGGAATTTGCACTGTCTAACGCCAGTCCAAATTTTAGAGGTAAAGTTTACACTCAAGCGACAGTAGCAAAACCTGTCCCCATTCGACTTCCAGGTTTAGCCCAAAAAAATAAAACGAAAGGAGAACCAGTAACTGTGTCTGTAGGTATTCTCGGCACCAAACTGGGCATGACCCAAATCTTTGATGAAGCAGGAGTCTCTATTCCTGTTACCGTCGTCAAAGCCGGTCCATGCACCGTTACGCAAGTTAAAACGAAACAGACCGACGGTTACTCTGCCATTCAAGTTGGTTATGGCGAAGTCAAACCCAAGGCACTGAACAAACCACTGTTGGGACATTTGGCTAAATCATCCGCTCCAGCAGTCCGTCATCTGAATGAGTATCGCACCGATAGCGCTGGTGATTATGCTTTAGGTCAAGAAATTAAAGCAGATATTTTTAGTGCAGGCGAAATTGTAGATGTAGTTGGTACGAGTATTGGTCGCGGTTTTGCCGGCAACCAAAAGCGGAACAACTTTGGTCGCGGTCCCATGTCACACGGTTCCAAAAACCATAGAGCGCCAGGTTCTATCGGTGCTGGTACAACCCCAGGTCGTGTTTATCCCGGTAAAAGGATGGCAGGACGTTTAGGCGGTACTCGTGTCACAATTCGCAAATTGACAGTAGTACGAGTAGATGCAGAACGCAACTTAATCCTGATTAAAGGAGCTATTCCTGGCAAACCAGGAGCCTTAGTCAGCGTCGTTCCTGCAACTATAGTTGGTAAAAAATAGTCATTTAGTCATTGCTTAGTAGTCATTGGTTAGTGACAAAAAAAGACAACCGACAACTGGCAACTGACAAAAGACAACTGACAAAGGACACAAAGATGGTAGAGAGTGTAATTAAAAATTGGCAAGGAGAGCAAGTTGGAGAGACAAACTTCGACTTACGAGTTGCCAAAGAAACAACAGCGGCGCATATCGTACACCGCGCCCTAGTCAGACAAATGACCAATTCTCGCCAGGGAACTGCCAGCACCAAGACTCGTGCAGAAGTTCGCGGTGGTGGTCGTAAACCTTGGCGGCAAAAAGGCACAGGTCGCGCCCGTGCTGGTTCTATCCGTTCACCATTGTGGCGTGGAGGCGGTGTGATCTTTGGACCAAAACCCAGAGACTTCGACCTAAAAATGAACCGCAAAGAACGCCGATTGGCATTGCGGACAGCCTTTATTAGTCGTGCTGAAGATTTAATTGTTGTTGAAGAATTTAGCAACGAATTACAGCGTCCTAAAACCAAGGATCTCGTAGCAGCATTAGCTAGATGGGGCGCTGAACCAGAACAAAAAGCACTATTGATTTTGTCTGAAATTGCAGAAAACGTGCTTTTATCAGCTCGCAATATCGAAAACTTAAAACTGATTCCTGCCGACCAGTTAAACGTTTACGATTTGCTCCATGCTGACAAAATTATCGTCACATCATCAACCCTAGAGAAGATCCAGGAGGTCTACAGTGCCTAAAGTAGTTGCCACCCGTGATCTACCGGATTTAGTGCGTCGCCCCATTCTCACCGAAAAAGCGACCATGCTCATGGAACAAAACAAATACACATTTGAAGTAATTCCTAAAGCCACCAAACCACAAATTAGAGCCGCAATTGAAGACCTATTTGCAGTTAAGGTCGTCAAAATCAATACCGCTAACCCACCCCGCAAACAAAAACGGGTAGGTAGATTTATTGGATACAAACCCCAATACAAGCGAGCTATTGTTACTGTTGCTCCTGGGGACGAAGAAAAAATCAGAAAAGTTCTCTTCCCAGAAGTCTAAAAATTTTAGATTTTAGATTTTAGATTTTAGATTGGGCTAATAAATCAAGAAAATGCCAAACAACAATTAAAAATCGGAAATTGAAATCAAAAAATCCTGACTCCAAAATCAAAAATCAAAACTCCAAAACTGAACTATGGGTACTCGTTCTTATCGCCCTTATACCCCCAGTACTCGCCAAGTAATCATCTCTGACTTTGCCGAAATTACGAAAACTGAACCAGAAAAATCATTAACTGAATCAGTTCATCGTCCCAAAGGTCGGAACAATCAAGGGCGGATAACCAGCCGTCGTCGGGGTGGCGGACACAAACAACTTTACCGCATTATTGACTTTAAGCGAGATAAGCGGAATATCCCGGCTACAGTTACAGCCATTGAATACGATCCTAACCGGAATGCGCGGATCGCTTTGTTGTTGTATGAAGATGGCGAAAAACGTTACATCTTGCAGCCAAATGGCATGACTGTAGGCACAAAGATCATTGCTGGCCCTGAGTCACCCATCGAAGATGGTAATGCCTTACCTTTATCGAATATTCCCTTGGGTACTGGTGTTCACAACGTCGAAATGACCCCAGGTAAAGGTGGTCAAATTGTCCGTGCTGCCGGTGCAGTAGCACAAGTTGTGGCTAAAGAAGGCAACTATGTGACATTGAAGTTACCTTCAGGTGAAGTCCGGTTGATTCGGCGTGATTGCTACGCCACCATTGGACAAGTCGGTAATACAGACGCAAGAAACCTCAGTGCTGGTAAAGCTGGACGAAATCGCTGGAAAGGCCGTCGTCCCAAGGTTAGAGGTAGTGCCATGAACCCAGTGGATCACCCACATGGTGGTGGTGAAGGTAGAGCGCCTATCGGTAGATCCGGTCCTGTAACACCTTGGGGTAAACCTACGTTAGGGGCGAAGACACGTAAGCGCAAAAAAGCCAGCACTAAGTTGATTATCCGTCGTCGCCGCAAATCATCTAAACGTGGTCGTGGTGGCCGTCAGTCTTAGAATTTTAGATTTTAAATTTTGGATTTTAGATGGGAGGCTATTAATGGGCATTAAATGTTCAACTAATTAATCCATAGATAATTTATCCAAAATCCAAAATCCGAAATCCAAAATAGGTAAATCCAAAATCCAAAATTGAACTATGGGTCGTTCTTTAAAAAAAGGTCCTTTTGTTGCTGACCATCTGCTCAAGAAAATTGAGAAGTTAAACGCAAAAGATGAAAAACAAGTGGTTAAAACTTGGTCGAGAGCTTCGACCATTTTGCCCTTGATGGTAGGTCATACTATCGCTGTTCATAATGGACGGCAGCACGTTCCTGTATTTGTCAATGAACAAATGGTAGGACATAAGTTAGGAGAATTTGCTCCTACCCGTACCTACAGAGGTCATGGAAAAAGTGACAAAAAATCAGGGAGATAGTCATTAGTCAGTAGTCAGTGGTCATTTAGTCCTCTTGCAACTGACAACCGCTGACAATAGACAACTGACAAACATAGAGTAAGTTATGAAAATGGCAACTGACACTACTGAAGTTAAGGCGATCGCCCGTTATATCCGCATTTCTCCCTATAAAGTGCGCCGTGTACTTGACCAAATTCGCGGGCGTTCATACAGAGAAGCACTAATTATTCTCGAATTTATGCCCTATGGTGCTTGTGACCCTATCTTAAAGGTTCTCAGAAGTGCCGCAGCTAACGCAGAGCATAATGCTGGTTTGGACAGAGCCAGTTTGGTGATTAGTCAAGCCTATGCTGACCAAGGACCTGTGCTAAAACGGTTTCAACCCAGAGCGCAAGGTCGAGCTTACCAAATTCGCAAACCAACGTGTCATATCACTGTTGCTGTTTCCGCTGGCGCTACTGCTGAGTAAACAGCCATACAGGCACAAAAAAATTGCGTACAGTAAGAAATTTTAGAGGAAGCTTTTGTGGGACAGAAAATTCATCCAGTCGGCTTTCGACTGGGTATAACTCAAGAACACCAATCCCGTTGGTTTGCAGAACCTGACCGTTATCCAGAACTTCTACAGGAAGACTACAAACTCCGTCAATACATTGAACAAAAACTAGGTAGATACGCTCAAAATAACGCCGGTATTTCCGAAGTGAGAATCGAGCGTAAAGCGGATCAAATTGACCTAGAAGTTCGTACAGCTAGACCAGGTGTGGTTGTAGGTCGGGGTGGTCAAGGTATTGAATCATTGCGTCTTGGACTACAAGGAGCTTTGGGTGGTAATCGCCAAATTCGCATTAACGTTGTTGAAGTCCAACGAGTTGATGCTGATGCTTACCTGATTGCCGAATACATTGCTCAACAATTAGAACGTCGGGTTTCCTTCCGCCGAGTTGTGCGTCAAGCAATTCAACGCGCTCAAAGAGCAGGTGTACAAGGAATCAAAGTTCAAGTCGGTGGTCGGCTCAACGGTGCAGAAATCGCCCGCTCTGAGTGGACTCGTGAAGGTCGAGTTCCTCTCCACACCTTACGCGCTGACATTGACTATTCTGGCTGCACAGCTAAGACAATTTACGGGATTCTCGGCATTAAAGTTTGGGTATTTAAAGGAGAAATTATTCCTGGTCAGGAACAAGCTCCCGCCCAACCCGCCAGAGAACGTGACCGTGACCGCGACCGGGGAGATCGGGACCGTGAACCTCGTCGCCGACAACAACAACGTCGTCGTCAACAGTTTGAAGACCGCTCCAATGAATCCTAGTCAATGCTCAATAGTCAGTGGCAAAAAAACTGACAACTGACAACTGACAACTGACAACCGACAACTGACAAATCATGTTAAGTCCTAGAAGAACTAAATTCCGCAAACAACAACGCGGACGCATGGAAGGTCTTGCCAGCCGAGGCAGTACCCTCAACTTTGGGGATTTTGGACTCCAAGCCCAAGAACCATCTTGGATTACCTCACGGCAAATCGAGGCTTCCCGTCGGGCAATGACTCGGTATATTCGCCGGGGTGGCAAAATCTGGATTCGGATTTTCCCTGACAAACCAATCACCATGCGTCCTGCTGAAACCCGGATGGGTTCTGGTAAAGGTAACCCAGAATTTTGGGTAGCCGTAGTCAAGCCAGGCCGGATCATGTTTGAAATTGGCGGCGTTACTGAAGAAATTGCCCGCGAAGCTATGCGATTGGCTGACGCTAAGTTACCAATTAAGACCAAATTTATTGTGCGCTCTCAACCACAGGAGCAGGAGTAGGTTATGCCTCTTCCCAAGATTGCGGAAGCTAGAGAATTAAATGACGAAAGACTGGCCGAGGAAATTGTCGCCGTTAAGAGACAATTGTTCCAGTTGCGCTTGCAAAAAGCCACAAGACAACTAGAAAAGCCTCACCAGTTCAAACACGCACGCCATCGTCTCTCCCAATTGCTGACAGTAGAAGGAGAACGGAAACGGGCAGCAAGTCTTTCAGACCAAGAGCAAAAGTAGGAAATTATGGCAGTCAAAGAACGAGTTGGCTTGGTAGTGAGCGATAAAATGCAAAAAACTGTGGTAGTAGCCATAGAAAACCGCGCTCCTCACCCCAAGTACGGCAAAATCGTAGTTCAAACCCGCCGCTATAAAGTTCACGACGAAGAAAATACCTGTAAAACAGGCGATCGCGTGCGGATTCAAGAAACCAGACCCCTGAGCAAAACCAAGCGTTGGCAAGTTGCAGAAATTCTGAACACCAAAGCTACATAGTAAACAGTTGTATTAACTTACAACGACCCCAAAAGAGAGACCAGTTGTGATTCAACCCCAATCTTATCTGAATGTCGCAGATAATAGCGGTGCTAAAAAACTAATGTGCATCCGCGTATTAGGTGCAGGTAACCGCCGTTATGGTGGCGTAGGCGATAGAATTATCGCTGTTGTCAAAGAGTCTTCACCCAACATGGCTGTCAAAAAGTCTGATGTTGTAGAAGCAGTAATCGTACGAACACGTAAAGCAATAAGTCGTGATAGCGGTATGTGCATCCGTTTTGACGATAATGCCGCAGTGATTATCAACAAAGAAGGTAATCCCAGAGGTACACGGGTATTTGGACCCGTAGCTCGAGAACTGCGCGATAAAAACTTTACTAAAATTGTTTCTCTGGCTCCGGAGGTGCTGTAATGGCAAAGCGCCCACAACCCAAAGTTTTTCATAAAATGCACGTCAAAACTGGTGATACTGTGCAAGTCATCGCTGGCAAAGATAAAGGTAAAGTTGGTGAAGTGATTAAAGCACTACCACAACTGAGCAAAGTTCTTGTCAAAGGTGTCAACATTAAAACCAAGCACGTGAAACCCCAGCAGGAAGGCGAATCAGGGCAAATAGTCACCCAGGAGTACCCCATTCATAGCTCCAATGTGATGCTCTATTCCACCAAGCAAAACGTTGCTAGTCGTGTCTGCTACACTTTCACCGCCGAAGGCAAGAAAGTGAGAATGCTCAAAAAAACAGGTGAGATTCTTGATAAATAGTTATTAGTCATTCGTCATTAGTAAACAACAACTGACAACTGACAACTGACAACTGAGAAAGAACTTTCCCTGACCAAGACCAGGGAATAACAGGACAAACACTATGGCCATAACACGACTCAAAACTGTATATCAAGAGACAATTACTCCCAAATTAATTAATCAGTTTCAATACACCAACGTGCATCAAGTGCCGAAGGTGATTAAGGTAACTATCAACAGAGGTTTGGGAGAAGCTGCTCAAAACGCTAAATCACTAGAGGCATCCATCAGCGAAATAGCCCTGATTACTGGACAAAAACCTGTGGTAACACGGGCAAAGAAAGCGATCGCCGGCTTTAAAATTCGTCAAGGTATGCCCGTCGGGATTATGGTGACACTAAGAGGCGAACGGATGTACGCTTTTTTAGATCGTCTGATTAACCTGACACTACCCAGAATCAGAGACTTTCGCGGTGTCAGCCCCAAAAGCTTTGACGGCCGTGGCAACTACACTCTGGGTGTGCGCGAACAGCTAATTTTTCCAGAAGTGGAATATGACAGAATCGATCAAGTCCGGGGTTTAGATATTTCTATCATCACCACGGCAAAAACCGACGAAGAGGGCCGCGCCTTACTTAAGGAAATGGGAATGCCCTTTCGCGATCAATAAGTTCATCTAAAGAGGGAACGATGGCGGCTAACGACACAATTGCAGATATGCTGACGCGCATCCGCAATGCCAATATGGCAAGGCATCAAACTACGCAAGTACCAGCTACAAAGATGACTCGTAGTATTGCCAAGGTACTGCGAGAAGAAGGCTTCATTGCGGAAGTTGAAGAAGCAGGAGAAGGAATTAAGCGAAACCTAGTTATTTCCCTGAAATACAAAGGTAAAAATCGCCAACCCCTAATCACTGCCCTAAAACGAGTGAGTAAACCAGGTTTGCGTGTTTACTCCAATAGAAAAGAATTACCAAGAGTGCTAGGCGGTATCGGTATTGCCATTATTTCTACATCCAGTGGGATTATGACTGACCGCGAAGCACGCCGCCAAAATCTAGGCGGTGAAGTGCTTTGCCACGTTTGGTAGTCGTCATTGGTCATTGGTCATTGGTCAGTGGCAAAACAACCAACAACTGACAACTGACAAAAAACAACTGACAAAGAACAAAAAATCATGTCTCGTATTGGTAAACGTCCAATTACCATTCCCGCCAAAGTGCAAGTGGCGATTGATGGTGTCAAAGTAGTGGTGAAAGGTCCTAAAGGTGAACTTTCCCGTCAACTACCTAACAATGTCATACTCTCCTTAGATGGAGAAACATTGCTAGTTACTCGTCGTGATGAAACCCGCACCTCCAGACAAATGCACGGTCTGAGCCGCACCTTGGTGGCCAATATGGTGGAGGGAGTATCCCAGGGTTTTCAACGTCGCTTGGAAATCCAAGGGGTTGGTTATCGCGCCCAACTTGAAGGCCGTAACCTAGTTTTAAATATGGGTTATAGCCATAAAGTGCAAATTGAACCACCAGAAGGAATTCAATTTGCAGTAGAAGGTACTACTAATGTCATAGTCAGCGGTTATGACAAAGAAATTGTAGGAAATACAGCAGCTAAAATTCGTGCAGTCCGTCCCCCTGAACCTTACAAAGGTAAAGGTATTCGCTATGCAGGTGAAGTGGTCAGACGCAAAGCTGGTAAGACTGGTAAGGGTGGTAAGAAGTAAACATGAAACTTACACGCAAAGAATCAAAACAACGTCGTCATCGGCGCGTTCGGGGCAAAGTCAAAGGTTCTCCAGAACGTCCACGTTTGGCTATATTTCGATCCAATGAGCATATTTATGCTCAGGTAATTGATGATACCAAGCAAGAAACTATAGTTGCCGCATCAACCGTAGAACCAGAATTGAAATCTAACGTAGTTTCTGGTGCTAACTGTGACGCATCAGTGCAAGTTGGTAAATTGGTAGCTGTACGCGCCCTAGAAAAAGGCATCACTAAAGTCGTTTTTGACCGTGGTGGCAACCTTTATCATGGTCGCATTAAAGCACTGGCTGAGGCGGCACGCGAAGCTGGTCTAGATTTCTAAGTCCGTCAGTAGTCAATAGTCAGTAGCAACTGACAACTGACAACTGACAACTGACAACTGACAACTAAAAGAGAGCATTGATTATGGTAACCGGTCGTCGTAAAGCAAGCCGTACAAAAAAAGAAGAAACCACCTGGCAAGAGCGAGTTATCCAAATCCGCCGGGTGAGTAAAGTCGTCAAAGGTGGTAAAAAACTCAGCTTTCGTGCCATTGTCGTCGTCGGTAATGAACGAGGACAAGTGGGAGTCGGAGTTGGTAAGGCATCAGATGTAATTGGTGCAGTTAAAAAAGGTGTCGCTGATGGTAAAAAACATCTAATTGATATCCCTATCACCAAATCCAATTCCATTCCTCACCCCATTGATGGTATCGGTGGCGGAGCTAAAGTCATGATGCGCCCAGCCGCACCAGGTACAGGGGTAATTGCCGGGGGTGCTGTACGGACTGTACTAGAGTTAGCAGGAATACGGAATATTCTTGCCAAACAACTAGGTTCAAATAACCCTTTGAACAATGCCAGAGCCGCAGTTAATGCTCTATCTACCCTGCGGACATTAAGTGAAGTTGCTGAAGATCGCGGTATCGCCATTGAGAAACTCTATATTTAGTCACCCTTTGTATCAGATTCTCAATCTAAAATCCAAAATCTAAAATCTAAAATCCCAAATCAAAATGAGACTTAATGATGTTAAGCCCCAAAAAGGCTCTAAAAAACGCCGTAAGCGTGTAGGTAGAGGTATTTCTGCTGGACAAGGTGCTAGTGCTGGTCTAGGGATGCGGGGTCAAAAATCCCGTTCCGGTAGTGGCACAAGACCAGGTTTTGAAGGTGGTCAACAGCCATTGTACCGCCGGATACCTAAACTCAAGGGCTTCCCCCTCATTAACCGGAGAATTTACACTACGATTAATGTAGAGAAATTAGCTAACTTGCCTGCTAACTCAGAAGTAACATTGGAATCCTTAAAAGCGGCGGGTATCTTAACCACTGTTAAAGGTGAATTGAAAATTTTGGGTAATGGAGAATTGAATGTTCCTCTTCAGGTAAAAGCTGCTGCTTTCACAGGTCAAGCTCGGATTAAAATTGAGGCTGCCGGTGGGAGTTGTGAAACTGTATAAAAGATGAGGGGTAAGGACTGCCGATAACCTCGTGATTGGGGGGAAGAGGTTATTGTTCACAAGATACCTTAATCATCTTCGTCATCATGAATCACGTAAATCATAGTTAGGACTTCAAAGGTAAAACTCTATGATCAGTCGAGACAAAGCCCCAACGGCTCAAGAAACTTTTATGCAGATGGCGCAAGCAGCCGGACTGAGAGGTAGGCTGCTTGTAACCGTCGGTATTTTAATTTTGGTTCGCCTGGGGATATTTTTGCCTGTTCCAGGAATTGATAGACCTAAGTTTGCTGAGGCTATATCGGGCAACAATTCCATCTTCGGTTTATTGGATATATTCTCTGGGCGGGGACTCTCTACTTTGGGGATCTTTGCTTTGGGGATTTTGCCCTTTATTAATGCCTCCATTATCATCCAATTGCTCACTGCTGCTCTGCCATCTTTAGAAAATTTACAGAAAAATGAAGGGGAAGCAGGTCGGCGGAAAATATCACAAATTACCCGCTATGTGACAGTAGTTTGGGCAATTATTCAAAGTGTAGCTTTTTCGGCATTATTCCTCCAACAATTTGCTCTCAACCCAGGCCCAATATTTGTCGCAGAAACTGCGATCGCCCTTACTGCTGGTTCAATGTTCGTTATGTGGGCATCGGAACTGATTACTGAACGGGGGATTGGCAATGGGGCATCTTTGTTGATTTTTGTCAACATTGTGGCTTCTTTACCCAAATCTCTGGGCGATACCATTGACTTGGTACAAGTTGGTGGACGGGAAATTGTTGGGCGTGTCATCGTCCTTGTACTAGTTTTTATGTTCACAATCGTGGGTATTGTGTTCGTACAGGAAGGAATGCGCCGCATCCCTATTATTTCTGCTCGTCGTCAAGTAGGCAGAAGAGTTTTAGCAGAACAGCGGAGTTATTTGCCCTTACGGCTTAATTCTGGCGGAGTAATGCCGATTATTTTCGCAGCCGCCATCCTGAGTTTGCCACTTTTAGTCGCCAATTTCACTAAAAATCCCGAATTAGCAAACATTGTTAATACCTATTTAAGTCCCGGTGGTTCTGCACCTTGGGTATATGCCCTCGTTTACTTAACTTCCATTGTTTTCTTCAGTTACTTCTATTCTTCGTTGATTCTCAACCCTGTAGACGTGGCTCAGAATTTGAAAAAAATGGGTTCTAGTATTCCCGGTATTCGTCCTGGAAAAGCTACTAGTGAGTATATCGAAAAGGTCACAAACCGACTGACTTTTTTAGGGGCTATCTTTTTAGGTTTAGTGGCAATTATTCCCACAGCCGTAGAAAGTGCCTTAAAAGTTCCCACATTTAAAGGTTTGGGTGCGACATCTTTGTTGATTTTAGTTGGTGTGGCAATTGATACTGCTAAACAAATCCAAACTTACGTTATCTCTCAGCGATATGAAGGAATGGTGAAACAATAGTGACGCGATTAATCTTCTTGGGACCACCGGGTGCTGGTAAAGGAACTCAAGCTCAAACCTTGGCTGCATTTTTGCAGATTCCCCATATTTCTACAGGTGACATTTTACGTCAAGCCATTCAAGACAAAACAAATTTGGGCATACAAGCCCAAAGTTTTATGGATAAAGGCGAATTAGTCCCCGACAAATTAGTAGAAGATATGGTTGAAGAACGCCTGAAACAACCAGATGCTAAAACAGGTTGGATTTTAGATGGCTTTCCTCGTAAAGTTACACAAGCAGAGTTTCTAGTAGCATTACTCACAAGTCTAGGACAGGGTGGTGAAAAAGTAGTCAATCTGGATGCACCAGATGAAACTGTTATTACCCGGTTACTAGGACGCGGACGAAAAGATGATACTGAAGAAGTAATTCGTCGGCGCTTGGAGGTTTACCGTGATGACACTGCACCCTTAATTAACTATTACAGCGATCGCCAAAAACTCCTCACAGTCAACGGTAATCAGTCCCAAGAAGAAGTTTTTACCGATTTGAAAAATATCATAGCTGCTTAAAGAAACTCAGGGGTAGCGGTCTATGTCGGCAGAGAGAAAAAACAAAATTTTCCCTTCCCTAATTACCTCGCCCCTATCTTCCAAGCTAGGCACAAGTCAATTTTAGCTAAGATGTATTAATAAACTGTTGATATTTTCTCTAATTGTGTTCTTGATGCCCATGAAAGTGTACAAGGACAATAGGAGATTGTTGAGTTGAGGAAAAAACTTGTCTAAGCAAGATTTAATCGAAATGGAAGGGACTGTCACCGAATCGTTGCCTAATGCAATGTTTCGTGTTGACTTAGATAACGGCTTTAATGTCCTAGCACACATTTCTGGGAAAATTCGCCGTAATTACATCAAGATTTTACCTGGCGATCGCGTCAAAGTTGAATTAACACCTTACGACTTAACCAAAGGTAGAATCACCTATCGCCTGCGGAAGAAATAAATCTATAGCAGGAGTCACCGAGTCACCGAGTCACCGAGTCACCGAGTCAGGAGCTAAAAACCCTTGATGCTTGGTTTTTGGTTGAAATTTTGTACTTAGTTCACCTGCAATCTGCTGTATTTAGAAAATCCTACCATAAATCAATTGGTCTTTTTCTAGTTACATAACTGAAATATTTCTTCTAGAAATGCTATAATTTACTATTTGGAGTCAATTTTAAAAGGCGTTAGTAACTCAGCCCTAAAAAGGACTGAGCTTGTAAGAAATTGCAAGCTGTACTGACCAGTCTAAGTCTTAACTGACTACGTTTTTTGAGTCACGACACCCACCGAATGCGTAGCCCCTTCGGGGTTCAGCAGTCGCTCATGGGGGAAACCCCCAAGACCGCGCTGCCTCACTAGTTCCCTGCTCTGTCATTTGCAATTAAACAGTTTTAAAGTCACTGAAACAGTGTTGCAAGTCTAAAAAGCTCTTAAAACATTGACGTTCGCGCAGCGTGCCGTAGGCATCAGCTAACATTACCCCAAAAATGGGAGGCTCTTTGGAGCAAAACATTATGCGTACAGAGTTGGGAAATTTGAATCGGTAATTGTCCCGTTGAAAGTACATCACAAAAGTACCCCGAATTTCTTGATTCCAAGGCGGTAATGACAAAATATTCAAGGCGGTTAAAACCGCACGATTCGTGGCTGGTGAGCCATGTCGAACCATCCCTCTCAGCACGCTTTGTGACTGAGTTTCCCACGTACCACAAGGTCTTATGAAAGTCAGAGCCTCAGTTAAGAAAATTTGCGAAAAGTGCAGCGTGATCAAGCGTCGTGGTCGCGTGATGGTGATTTGTGAAAATCCCAAACACAAACAACGCCAAGGATAGAAACTATCTATCAAAGCAAAGTTAAAACCGCGACAATTAACCGGACAAGAAAAAACTATCGCGCTTTGCTAACTGCAACTACGAAAACAATAGGGAGAGATTCATTGTGGCACGGATTTCCGGAGTAGACCTTCCACGCGATAAGCGTATCGAAATCGGTCTAACATACATTTACGGAATTGGCTTAACTAGATCACATCAAATTCTCGCAGCGACTGGTGTTAACCCAGATACCCGCGTCAAAGAACTGTCCGATGCTGATGTGGCAGCCCTCAGAGGAGAAATCGAAAGCAACTATCAAGTTGAAGGAGATTTACGTCGTTTAGAAGGACTAAATATTAAGCGTTTAGTTGATATTGGCTGTTACAGAGGTCGGAGACACCGCATGGGCTTACCAGTGCGTGGACAAAGAACCCGTACCAACGCTAGAACCAGACGTGGTAGAAGACAGACAGTGGCTGGTAAGAAGAAAGCCCCTGGTAAATAATTTCTCTAAACTTGCTGCAATTAGCAAGTTGTACCTTAAATTCACTAAAGAAATATGGCCAGACAACCAACAAAAAAATCCGGGAGCAAAAAGCAGAAACGGAACGTACCCAATGGGGTTGCCTACATTCAGTCTACCTTCAACAATAGCATTGTCACAATTACCGATCAAAATGGAGATGTTATCTCCTGGGCAAGTGCTGGTTCTAGTGGATTTAAAGGGGCAAAAAAGGGAACACCCTTTGCCGCGCAAACCGCTGCTGAAAGCGCAGCTAGACGAGCCACAGACCAAGGAATGCGGCAAATCGAAGTTATGGTGAGTGGTCCTGGTGCAGGTAGAGAAACCGCGATTCGGGCGCTTCAAGGTGCAGGATTAGAAATTACACTCATTCGGGATATTACCCCAATTCCCCACAACGGTTGCCGTCCACCCAAGCGCCGTCGAGTTTAAGCTTTTCTCCTCTAACAGTTAACTGTCAACTTTTGACTGTTGACTGTTGACTTTTGAATTTTGAATTTTGACTTTACGAAGTGAGGGAGGCTACTCCGTGGCGCAGTTTCAAATTGAATGTGTAGAGTCTAATGCTGAGGAAAGTCGGAGCTATTACAGTAAGTTCGTTCTAGAACCCCTAGATCGCGGTCAAGGGACAACTGTTGGCAACGCGTTGCGGCGGGTTTTACTTTCTAACTTAGAAGGAACATCAGTCACAGCAGTGAGAATTGCTGGTGTCAGTCATGAGTTTGCGACAGTTCCAGGGGTAAGGGAAGACGTACTGGAAATGCTCATGCGAATGAAGGATGTCATTCTCAAGAGTTATTCTTCTCAACCCCAAATTGGTCGGTTACTCGTTAACGGACCAGCAACAGTAACTGTGGCACATTTCGATTTACCTAGTGAAGTAGAAGTGATTGACCCAACCCAGTATATCGCCACCATCGCCGAGGGTGGAAAACTGGAAATGGAATTTCGGATTGAGCGAGGCAAAGGCTACCGGACTGTAGAACGAGGCAGAGAAGAAGCCACATCTTTGGATTTTCTCCAAATTGACTCAGTGTTTATGCCCGTACGAAAGGTCAACTATAGTGTTGAAGAAACTCGTGACGATGGCTTTTTGAAAGATAGACTTCTTTTGGAAGTATGGACTAATGGTAGTATTTCTCCTCAAGAAGCACTATCATCTGCTGCTGGAATTTTGGTAGATTTATTTAACCCATTAAAAGATATCTCCTTAGAACCAACAGACACAGGTTCCGATATCCCCGATGATCCCACCGCACAAATTCCCATTGAAGAGTTACAGTTATCTGTTAGAGCTTATAACTGTCTAAAACGCGCCCAAGTAAATTCCGTAGCCGACTTATTGGATTACACCCAAGAAGACCTTTTAGAAATCAAAAACTTTGGTCAAAAGTCAGCGGAAGAAGTAGTGGAAGCTTTACAGCGTCGCTTAGGTATTACTTTACCTCAAGAAAGAAGCTCTAAGCCTAGCTAAATCAAAACCCAATAAATGAAACTTCATTAGTGCATTGTTATGCGTCATCGTTGCCGAGTCAAAAAACTTAGTAAACCAGCGGATCAACGTAAAGCTCTTCTCAGAGCTTTAACAACAGAATTGGTACGTCATGGTCGAATTACTACAACTTTAATCAGAGCTAAAGTTGTCCGCAGTGAAGTAGATAAAATGATTACCCTAGCTAAAGATGGCTCTTTAGCATCACGTCGAAAAGCGTTAGGTTATATCTACGACACAGCCCTGGTTCATGCACTATTCGAGCAAGCTCCTACTCGGTATGCTAACCGTCAAGGTGGTTATACTCGCATTCTGCATACTGTCCCCCGTCGCGGTGATCATGCGGAAATGGCGATTATTGAACTAGTTTAAAGTTATTGGTTATTAGTCATTGGTCATGGGTCATTGGTCAGTAGCAAATAAAAAACAACTGACAACTGACAACTGACAATTGACAACTGATAAACAACTATGTTAGAAAGCCGCCAGCAAAATCAGACTCAGCGAGTAGCCTTAGTCATTCAGTATATAGGTACTCATTTTCACGGCTGGCAAAGACAAAAAGGACAGCGAACTGTTCAAGAAGAGATAGAAACAGCTATAGCCACTGTGCTAGGGTATCATGTGACACTACACGGAGCAGGTCGAACTGATTCTGGAGTCCATGCTGCCGCTCAAGTAGCTCATTTTCAAGCCGCAAGTTTAATTCCTGCTCATAGGTGGGCAAAAGTTCTCAATGGCTACTTGCCCCCAGGTATATTAATTAGGGCATCAGCAGGTGTAAGTGAAAGTTGGCACGCTCGTTTTAGCGCGATTTACCGACGATATCGCTACACTATCTACACTGAGGAGTTACCGAATTTATTCGCGCAGCCTTTCAGTTGGCATTATTATTATGCCCCTTTAGATGAAGCCTTAATTAGGTCTGCCTTAAAACCACTGCTGGGAAAACACCATTTATCTGCTTTTGAACGGGCTGGGTCAGCGCGATCGCATTCCTGGGTAGAAGTGCAAGCAGTAGAATGTCGTCGGAGTGGATCATTTATCCATATTGAAATTCAGGCTGATGGATTTTTATATGGCATGGTGCGGCTATTAATCGGAATGGTAGTACAAGTAGGTTCTGGTCAGCGGACTCTAGATGACTTCACTGATATCTGGCAACAGGAACGCCGAGAAGAAGTGAAATATTCTGCACCTGCTCACGGGTTATGCTTGTTGAGAGTCGGTTATCCCGATTTTCCCTTTCCGCCAAAAATTTGGTATGACACCCAACCATACCTAGTCATGAATAATCAATGTCTAAACTATGATTTTCATGATTTGTGTGATTAAGATGATTAAGCTATCGCCTTGAATTTTGACAAGGCAATGACAAAGGACAAACAAAATGAGTAGTAAAACCTACCTTCCCCCTCAAGCATCTCTTGAGCGTGATTGGTACTTAGTAGACGCGACAGATAAACGTCTGGGTCGTCTAGCGAGTGAAGTCGCTATGATCCTCAGAGGTAAAAGAAAAGCTGAATATACTCCCCATTTAGATACAGGGGATTTTGTGATTATTATCAATGCTGAGAAAGTGGCAGTTACAGGTAAAAAGCGCACTCAAAAGCTTTACCGTCGCCATTCTGGTCGTCCCGGCGGTATGAAAACCGAAACTTTCGCCAAGTTACAACAGCGATTACCAGAAAGAATTCTCGAACACGCTATTAAGGGTATGTTACCTAAAAATAGTTTGGGTAAACAGTTATTTACCAAACTGAAAGTGTATGCAGGCCCAACTCATCCTCATGCAGCACAACAACCCAAAGAAATCACAATTAGTACAATTCCTGGAGAAAACTAATGCAGGTAGCAGAAATTACTAGCGGACGTGCTGTTTATTGGGGTACTGGTCGTCGGAAAGCCTCTGTCGCTAGAGTTCGTCTAGTTCCCGGTGAAGGGAAAATGACTGTTAACGGTAAAGATGGAGATTTGTATTTCCAATTCAATCCTAACTACTTAGGCGCGATTAAAGCACCTTTGGAAACCTTGGGATTGGAAAGCGAATACGACATCGTGGTGAAAGCTGAAGGTGGTGGCTTAACTGGACAAGCAGATTCTATTCGTCTAGGTGTTGCCCGTGCTTTATGTCAACTTGACCCAGATAACCGTTCACCGCTGAAAACTGAAGGCTATTTAACTCGTGATCCACGAGCTAAAGAACGGAAGAAATACGGTTTACACAAAGCTCGTAAAGCACCTCAATACTCGAAACGTTAAGATAGGAGTCAGGAGTCAGGAGTCAGAAAAAAGAAACTTTTTACCCAGTCTCCAGTCCCTAGTTGCCTATCCTCAGTTCTAAATTTATATAGATTCCCCACAAAAAAACAATGGCTAAACCTGATATTCATCCCAAATGGTATCCAGATGCTAAAGTCTACTGTAATGGTCAAGTAGTTATGACCATTGGTGCTACTAAGCCCGAACTCCACGTAGATGTTTGGTCTGGAAATCACCCTTTCTACACTGGTACTCAGAAAATGATTGATACGGAAGGTCGTGTAGAACGCTTCCTGCGTAAATATGGTATGTCCAGCACTCAAACTGGCGACGATAATCAAAAGTAGCTGGTTGGCTGTAGCTGTTGATAGTGTGGCGGAAGCCACAGACGACCCTGCATAGTGCTGGGTCGCTTGTCATTTAATGCTTGAGCCAACTTGTTATTTTTTAGGAGCATTTATAGTCATCATGGCAGAATCATACTTACTGGAGAAACTTAAATCTGTTGAACAAACTTTTCATGAATTAACACGCCGTTTAGCCGATCCTGATACTGCTAGTAATCCCGATGAGTATCAAAAAATTGCTAAGTCTCGTTCTTCTTTGGAAGAGGTAGTTAATACCTATGAAACTTGGAAAACAGTCCAGGATGAATTGGTAGGGGCGCGTCAGATCCTCAAAGAGTCCAATAGCGATCTAGAGTTGCATCAAATGGCAGCAATGGAAGTTAGTGAACTGGAAGAAAAGCTAGGATATTTGGAAAGCCGCTTAAAGGTGTTGCTGCTACCCCGTGACCCCAACGATGATAAAAACATTATGTTGGAAATCCGCGCTGGTACTGGTGGTGATGAAGCTAGTATCTGGGCTGGGGATTTACTGCGGATGTATTCCCGCTATGCTGATGTCCAAGGTTGGAAGGTGAAGCTGGTCAGCGAGTCCTTGGGGGAAATGGGCGGGTTTAAAGAAGTAATTCTAGAAATTCAAGGTGATAGTGTTTATAGTAAGCTGAAGTTTGAATCAGGTGTACATCGTGTTCAGCGTGTACCAGCAACGGAATCGGGAGGTAGGGTTCACACTTCTACGGCGACTATAGCGATTATGCCAGAAGTGGATGAGGTGGAAATCCATATTGACCCGAAAGATATTGAAATGAGTACGGCGCGTTCTGGTGGTGCGGGTGGACAAAACGTGAATAAGGTGGAAACAGCCGCTGATTTGTTCCACAAACCTACGGGGATTCGGATTTTCTGTACTGAAGAACGGAGTCAGTTGCAGAATAAAGAACGGGCGATGCAAATTCTCCGGGCTAAGTTGTATGAGTTGAAATTGCGAGAACAACAAGATGCTGTGACTTCCATGCGGCGATCGCAAGTGGGTACAGGTTCTCGTTCGGAAAAAATTCGTACTTACAATTATAAAGATAGCCGGGTGACTGACCATCGTTTAGGTCAAAATTTTACCCTTAATCCTGTTTTGGAAGGTGATATAGAGACTGTGATTCAATCTTGTATATCGCAAGATCAACAAGAACGGTTAGCAGAATTGGCCGCTTCTGGTTCTAGTAGCTAATTAACTTCATTAACTTCCTAAATATCTGAGAAAACCGCTTGTTGTTATTTTCTGCACTTACAGGCGGTTTTCTTATGGGAAGAGGGGTAAATATAAGTTGTCTGCAAGTTCTAGTATTTTTGATTCAAACTGCTCTCTAGTAATAGTCATAGATTGTCGGCTGGTATTTTGTGTTTATTTCAACTATTAAAATATTAATTTTCTGACCTAGCAGCACTCATAAATTGCACTTCTCCATAAATATACTGCCCTATAGCATTAGCTTGTCGGGAAGGTGCAGCTAAATAGGCGTTGATTTTAGCTTCTTTGAGGAGACGTTGGATATCTTCCCAGAAAAACTCTCCACCACCACCTGTAATAATCACATCATTTACCCGCTCTGGCAACCACGCTAACACACGAGAGCAAATTTCCCGTGAAAACTGCTCTGTCAGATTGGGGAGAAAATCATCTAAATTAGCGGGAGTGCTAGAGCCTTTAGGACGGTAGAAACGTTCCCCTTTAGGTTTATTAACCGCAGAAAGAAATGCTAAAGACTGACTATCAGCACCTCCTATTTCATATGCTATCAATTCATAAAACTTGCTCATTCCGAAGTCTTCACTCTTAGAAAGATATTTAACAAAACGGAAATTATCTACCATAATCATGTGAATACTTTGATGTCCAATATCAACAACTGCTAGTGGTATTTTTGTAAAGTCGGGAACTGCTGTTGCTTTATTAGGTTGAGTTTCTGACCATAGTAAACTACCATAGGCATTTGGTATTACCCATACCTTAGTAATATTCAAGGACACTAATTCACCTCTAAAATTCATTACATGGAGGCCAATTAACAACCTATTCAAATGCGCTTTCTCATCTTCAAACTGCTCTAAGGAAACGAAAGGTAAACTCAGGACAACAGCAATTTCATCTTTAAGCTTAAAGTAGCCAGCAGATGATAACACTTTGATAAGTGCGTCCTCTAATATAGATTGGCCAATACCGAGATTTGCACCAAAGTCTTCTGCTAATTGACCAACAGCATAACCAATATCTTGATATTCTATCCACAAATTCATTAATGGATCAGTTCCTTTGGCTTCCATCACCAAGCCACGAATTTGTTTTATTGACATTTGCTTCACAGGAGAAGGAATGAAAGCCACATTACCAGGTTCACGACTCACACAGGTTTTTATAGCACTTCTACCTAAATCAACACTGAGAATAGTTTTACAAAAAATATCATTTATTTTTGCTTCCTTAATTAGTGTTTTTTCTCTTATATTTTGTGCTTCTATGGCTTTTAAAAGACTCTCATAGTAGTCATTTGGAACGATAATTAACTCCTCGTGTAGTTGCTCAAGAACTTGGTTAGTTTGTTCTACTGCTGCTTGAAATTTGTTTAAAGTATCTGTTGTAGGTTCTCTATCAATCTCCCACATTAAGTAAATAAGGTTTTGCTGTAATAGTAATACCATCCGCAAACAATCTTTCTCTACTTCACTTAATGAATTCTGTTTCGTTAACTCCTTAATTTGCTTTTTACTTTCCTCAACAAATTTATAATATTTTTTCTCTAAATTTGTATATTTATCTGTTAATTCGTTTGCCACTTGTCTGTGATGTTTCGCAGATTGTCTATCCTTTTCTCCAGCAGCATGAGAAGTAAAAGCACCTGCAACAGTACCAACAGCTAGACCTAAAGCACCAAATACAAAAGGTAGTATGAAAATCATAGATTTTTTGATCAATCCTCTATTGATTAGTGTTGTTAATACCTGCAAAAATTAATTACTTTAGTTACTTTTAGTCTTAGTTTTAGCTGCATCATGATTTTTTTGATATTGAAATATTTTAGCTTTCAATTGTTCAAATTCTAGATCCCATCCTCTAATGTCTACATTACATAGATAAGCTGTATCTTGAGCAGATTTGTTAATTTTATCCAAAATATCTGTTAATCTCGAAATTAAGCCTGCCTGACTTTTGTATTGCGATAAATCATACAAAGCTTTTGTGATATTATCCTCAAAATTTTGCAGCTTTTTAATAATATCACATTCTTTAATACGTCTATTACGAGTCTCATTTAGATACTGTAAGAGTCTATTACCACTATTGTAAATTCTATTATATATATCCTCCAATTCTGGATTATTAATAAAACTAAATCTTTGTGGTAATCTTCGTTCTGGTTTTGGAACAACTCCAGAAATACGTTGATAGTAATCACTAGGAACAATAATTAATTCCTCATTTAATTGGTAGAGAACATAATTAGTTTGTTCTACTGCTAGTTTAAACTGATTTAAAATTTCTGCTGTTGGTTCTTTATCAATTTCCCACATCAAATAAATCAAACTCTGTTGCAATCTCAGTGCTAAACGCAAACAGTCTTTTTCTATTTCACCTAATGCAATCTGTCGAGTTAAATCGTCAATTTGTTTCTGACTTTCATCAGCAAGTTCATAGTATTGTTTTTTTATATTCGCGTATTTCTCAACTAATTCATTTGCAACTTGTCTGTGATGTTTTGCAGCTTGTCTATCCTTTTCTCCAGCAGTATGAGTAGTCAAAACACCAATAAAACCACCAACGGCAACACTTACAGCACTAACTAAAAAAGGTAGTATGAAAATCATAGAATTCCTGATTTATTATTTAGTGACTAGGAGGAAGGTAAACAGGTTGAGAATTAGGCAATAACTTACTATCTGCTGATGTAAGTCCTAAAGATTGAGCAATAGCCACTGATTCACGTAACCGTTGCATAGCCCCTTCTATTCCTGGTGCAGTTGGACGATTTGTAATTTCTTGATTAATTGCTTTTGCTTCTGCCAAAAATTCTAGATTTTTCTGATGTTCATAAATCAGTTCATTTTCAATTTCTTGTAATCTTCCTAATTCTTGCCGAGTTAAAGATTCATAATAGGTTTTTACAGCCTGTTTATGATCATCTAAGATTCTGAAAAACTCAACAGCCATACCTCCAGCACCAAGAACAGCTAATAAAGGTGCTACTGTGGTTAATGCGATCGCTATTGGTGGACAAGCCGCAGCTAATGTTGCTGTCGTAAATGCTGTTACACCCCCAACTGCACCACCCATAGCAGTATCTTTTAATGTTGCTGTAGCTGCTTCCTGTGCAGAAATTTCACCTCGAACTACACGCAGCCCATGAGTTAGAAGTGAAAAAGGTACAGTTGTAACTGCACCCACAGCCGCCCCCATTGGTGCAGCTTGCAACCCTGCTTTAACAGCACCAGTTAAGTTATCAAAGTGGTATTTAGCATTTAATCTCATTTGCTCCTGACTTGTCATGGTTTTATCACCACGAGCCATATTATCCTTACCATTCTCCCATCTGATATTATTCGGATCATTAGAACCTCCCTTACTGTGGGGTTTAATGTGACTAGCGTGCTTATCAGATAGGTAATCTTTGGCATTATTAGCGGCAGTTTGACTATCTATACCCGCACGTTGAGAAGGGGGAATTTTATCCAACATTTCTTGGGCTTGAATCCTAGTTCTAATAGGTTCACCAGGACGAACACCGCCTTTATATAATCTACGTGCTGTACTGAAAGGTAAATCTTGTAAATTGACGTGGTGAATGTTGGTTGTCGCAGCCGAATTGACAGCAGAATTACGCTGGGAATCGTCAGACATGGGTGATTACCTTTTGATATTTGATAGAAGCGGTTAATAAAATAAATTATACTCAATACAGTAATAATTGACTACTGCTCAAAATAAATCTATAGTCAGTTTAAATAAAATGGTTGTAATAGAGAAATACGCGATGCAATTTAGTCAAAACGAAATAATGTAGAAACACTGTCATCGTCAATCTGACATTTCCACAGAAAGAATGATAAAATAGTTTGTGAATAAAGTCTTTGTTTGTTCCTATTCTCAATTCAATTTACAGAGAATATAAATAATTATGCTATCAGTTGAAGAATTAATTCAGGAAGCCTTGTCTTTACCCAGTTATACCAGAGTATTTTTAGTAGAAAAACTAATTGAAAGTCTAGAATCTGATATTGATGAAAATATCCAAAAGAATTGGAACACAGAAGCTAAAAAACGCCGGGATGAAATACGTAATCATACCGTTGAGCCAATTTTTGGAGAAATAGCTTTAGCTCAAATCAGACAAATTTCATAAAAATGAAAGTAGAAGTTCCTACAATTTTTGTTCTATCCTGTTATTTTTATCCCTGCTCGAAATTCCCGCAGCGCTTGAGCATGATTTTCTATATTAATACAACGCATCAATAAATCTACATCTAAACTCGGTAAAAGTTGCGATTTACTAACAGCTTCATATCCCTCATTTCCTAAACTATAAAACAATAATTCATCATTCATCCAAAACCAAACTTCAGGAATTTGTAACCGTTTGTATGCTTCCAGTTTATTAATTCCTCCACTACTAACAACCACCTCAATTACTAAATCAGGATGTTTTCTATTTGCTCCTAATTCATAAGATTCATCACCTTCTTTTTTAACCTTTTCAAATTCATTTTCTAGGGTGACAGAACCAGTAGGAGTAAAATCTAATTCCAAAAATTCCAAATAAATTTCTACTAAAGAAGCAATACGTTTTTTGATAGTTTCGTGTTTTTTCCCTGGCATTTTCCGAATCTCCAAGACTCCATCTAAAAAGGATAACCTTAACCCTGGGCGCTCAATTAGCTGTTCAACAGCTTTAAATTCTCTCCAAGTGAGGTCGCTAATTAAAATTGGTTCTGCTTCTCGTTCAATGAGTGTAGTTATCATAATTTAAACCCAAATTTAGAGATTGAATTTTGCTCAACGCGAGATAATACAAAAACAGAGTCTCATGAAAAACATCATGCAAGCATACGAACTCAAAGGAAAAATTGATCAATCTGGTAACTCTTAAGGACTAAATACCTTAAACCACCTATTTAAAACTGTATTGATTGTTTGTTTAATTTGATGGTTGCGATTCCATCTTTGAAAGGCGATTTCGTAATCTTCACCTTTGGTTTGAAAAGTATTCCAAATATCTAAGGATATGGCTAATCCGCAACCTAGTAAGATATAAAGTGACCAAGAAATACCGCCACTAATTAAATCCATACCCAGGAAAAAAATATTGATGATTGCGTAATTGCCTAAACGTTTTTTAAATTTACTTTGGCGATAAAGATTAAAAGCTTTACGCTGTTCAACTTCGTTTTGCTTACCTAACCAATCCCGTTCCGCTTGTTGGAGGATATCGGGTGATATTTGTAACTCTGTGGCGATTTCCAGGATTTGCTGATAGGAAAATTCCTGATCATTATCGTCTACTTGACGAGCGATCGCTAATTGCAGAATTTGCTGTACATCTTCTTGGCTGTAAGAACGCAGGCTGTTAGGGTGAAACGTCGTCATAATTGTTGCTCAAATAATAGTTTTAATAGAAAAATGCACTACCATCAGCAATACAGCACTTTCTAATGTTATGAGGTACAGTTTTTTATCCCCAAATCCGTAGGGGCGCAGGGCTTGCGCCCTCCATTGTATTTCATTAGAGCGAAAATTGCTGTATTTACACCACTTCTAGATTAGCAAATATAAATCAATCTGGTGTTCAATTAGTTATGGTTGGGAAAAAGATATATGGTGGTTATTAGCAGTCCGATGAGGAGAGGGTGCAGGCCTTGCACCCCTACGGATTTTCAATCAGATGTGAAATTGATCCGCAATATCACAGGTTTATTGGGTGGTATTGCCTTGTGGAAAGATTAGGTAAGATATAAAAAGCGATTGTCTGAATCAGGATTAAAGGCGATCGCCTATTAAATTACCAAGAAGTCAAAAAATTCCATCCTTCTTTTTCGTCTCCTTCCTCTTCTTCTTTTGGAGTATTGACATTTTCTCCTTGAAGTACATGATCGTATTCTCTTGAATCAACCCATTTTAATAATTCACCAGTTCGCATTACTAACCAAGAAAGACTAGATTCCGAATAACTTAATATTTTCGTAACTTGATCTAGATTATCAACACTACTAGATGCAAACTCGCGGGATTGAATGAGAAAATCTTCGATCACATTAGGAGTTAAATACTCTTCTGGTAAACCTGCCAGTTTCATCAGTGCGGTAGTGGCAATATCAATATCTTGACAAGCTAATAAACCGGCCCGGTCAGCAGTGAACTTTGCCATCATTACCCAATTATATAACGCCAATTCTACACCACCAGCTATCAATCCGCCTAATCCTAATGTGGTACTGCTTAACCACATTTTTAACGCCGGCATGACAATTGATATTTGATGATAAATCATATGTTGACTCTTAATTCGAGCAATTTCGTATCCAAAAATAAACAGTAATTCATCATAATTCAACCATTCCATTGCTTCAATATTGATACCAATAATAGGTTTTTCTACGCCAATAATATAGGTTTGAATATGCCCTGTACCTCGAAACAAATACAATTCAGGAATAGTTGTCACATCAAGAATTTGGCAAGCTTCTAATAATGGTTGATATAGTTGGGGAAAATTCCGCGGTGTGACTCTGATTTCACTAGCAATACTTTGTAATCTCAGTAAACGATCAATACCATATTCGTTGACTTTTTTGAGCAAAGGAGAGATACCGGGCATACTTTGTAAAGAGGCTAAAGCTTTGCGATCAAATGGGTGTTCGTAAGTTTTTGAACTTAGTCCAGTTAATATTTTTTTTGTCATGGGAAGTGAGTTATTTTGGCAAAATAATTAAATTATATTGTTTGATTTTATAAAAAATCCAGGGAATTTATTCCCTGTCTAAGAGGATGTTTTAAAAGTGGTATCCCATAAAAATCCTCATCAAGAATTTCCTCTATCCCAAAAGGACAAATTATAGGATACTCACTCTCCTCCGGTACACGAACTCCGAATTTAGCCAGTTTGCCCTCTTTAATTGCCAATTTACGCCCATCAGGATAGGCTTTTTCTACTGCTTCTATTAAAAAACTTTTCAGAGATGGAGTATCTTCGAGATTATCAAGAACTCGTTGACGATGTTCCACAACTGAACTATACCAACTTGTTTTCATGGAGTCAGGTACATGATGCTGAATTTTTAATTTGAGTAAGTGAGCTAATAAGATTTTCAGATTACTTCTGAGTGTATTCTTCTCTGACTTACCCAAATCAACTAACTCCTCAATTAAATTCTCAATATCCAGGGACGCAAATTCACGATTTCGTAATTGTTGAATTGTTTGCTCAATCCATAATTGCAAATCGCTATTATATAGTTTATTAGACATCTTTTAGGTCTACTTCCATTCATTAGCTCTGCTACTATTGTAACTTATAGCAATTCTCGCTCTCATGAAATGCAATGGAGGGCGCAGACCCTGCGCCCCTACGGATTTGGCGATAAAAAACCGTACCTCATAACATCAGGAAGTGCTGTATAGCCGCAGACAGGGTAGTTAGGACGTTCCGGCGGAACATCTCTACTTAATGGCTATAGCTATAATTATTACCAGAAATAGCGATTTTTTCAGCAAATATTGTAATGTCATTGTCATTACAATATGCTAAAATGATTTAATCAATAATTACGCCCAAAAAAAATCCACCATGACCAATAAAACAAAAAATATAACTGTGCGTAACACCTTAAATTTACGCATTAAGCCAGAGGAACGTGATTTGATAGATATGGCCGCCAAAGTGTTAGGTAAAAATAGAACTGATTTTATTTTGGCAGCAGCGCGGAATGCTGCGGAGGAAACTTTGCTGGAACGGACTATTTTTTGGGCTAGTCCAGAGGCTTATGCAGAATTTATCGCCTTACTAGATGCACCACCCCAACCTAATGAGCGTTTACGCAAAACCATGCAGACAACTCCACCTTGGGATAAAGAATGAGTTTAACACCACCTGAAACTCTCTCTAGTCACCACTCCTGCTCTGATTTTTCCTGTGGAATTGCTTCTCTTGATGATTGGTTAAAACGTCGAGCTTATACCAATCAAATCAGTGGTGCAACTAGAACTTTTGTTCTTTGCGTTGACAATAGAGTAGTTGGGTATTATGCCCTGGCTTCTGGAGCGATTAGTGTACAATCAGCCTTAGGTAAATTTCGGCGAAATATGCCTGACCCCATTCCGGTAGTAATTTTAGCAAGATTAGCAATAGATAGTTCTTATCAAAGTCAAGGTTTAGGACGGGCTTTATTTCGTGATGCGGCGCTAAGGGTTGTTCAAGCTGCTGATACAATTGGTATTAGAGGAATTATTGTTCATGCTATTTCTGAAGAAGCTAAGGATTTTTATTTGGCTTTAGGTTTTATTTTGTCTCCTCTTGAACCAATGACGTTGATGATTACTCTTAATGATTTACGTGATTCTATTACTTAGAAATAAATACTGAAACTTTATGAAAAATGCTGCCACAACTCCCAAACGCATTTTAGCGTTAAACCATTCTGTAATTGATGCGATATATGTAAGGGTTTAGCACTGCTAAACCCTTACATATATCGAAGTTAAGGTAATTCATGTTGATTTAACACTAAAATTAATAATATTGACAGGTTAATTATCACGTTTTCGTCAATTTGTCAATAGTAAATTTTTACTATTACTCAAATTAGATCATTTCTGAGCAAATTCATGGCTAAAATTGTTGAAGAAACAGCTATTAATTTTGTAAAGTTTTGTATCAGCCTGGGAGATTGATTTCTAAAACCACTGTCAATAAAGGGTTTGAGACTAACATCTTTTGAAAGATCCAAAATTGACAATAGTAACCCAATTATGAAATTCTCTGAAATTATAGCAAATCGCGGAAAGTATTGCAACCTCGTTGATAAATAGAAAAGATTCTCAATTAATTATTAAGAAAATCTAAAGGCAAATTGCTATAAGTTATAAATATCAAAAGTATTCTTAGTTTAGGATAATTTAAACTTATGATAAAGCGATGACAACTGATCTATCTGAGAAAGAACGCTGGGGATTAAACTATGAGCATATTATTGGATTATAGCGGTTGCAGTAGCGTCTCCCTTGCGAGAATTTCAGATCCCCGACTTCTCTAAGAAGTCGGGGATCTTATGGATCTTATTGTTGAGCATAATACCGGGCATATCTCCCTTCTAAAGCTAATAATTCCTCATGATTTCCCGACTCCACAATTTGCCCTTTTTCTAACACCAAAATGCGATCGCACTTCCGCACCGTTGACAATCTATGGGCAATAATTAACACCGTACGATTTGCCATTAATCTCTCCAAAGCCTCTTGTACCAAAGCTTCTGATTCTGAATCTAACGCTGATGTGGCTTCATCAAGTATCAATATTTGCGGGTTAAGAAGGACAGCACGAGCGATCGCAATTCGTTGTCTTTGTCCCCCGGATAAATTCACACCTCGCTCTCCTACCCAAGTATGATAACCTTCTGGTAGTTGCTGAATAAATTGATGAGCATTGGCGATTTTTGCAGATTCTTCTACTGCATTCATATCAAAATCATTTTGTCCGAAAGCGATATTTTGGGCAATAGTTCCCGAAAACATAATTGTTTCTTGGGGAACAATCCCAATCTGTTTTCTTAAACTATTTAATGTTACATCTCGGATATTTATGCCATCTATAAAAATGTCCCCAAATTCAGGATCATAAAATCGAGGTAATAGATTCACAAAAGTAGTTTTCCCAGCCCCAGAAGCACCAACCAAGGCAATGGCTTGACCGGGCATGACTAATAAACTAATATTATTTAATACAGGTTCTCCTGACTTATAGGCAAAAGTAATATTGCAATATTCAACTTTACCATTGACAGCAGGAAGGGTAATAGCATTGGGTTTTTCTAATACCGTTGGTTGAATTGCTAATAACTCAAAAACTCGATCAACCGATGCCTCACCTTGTTTAAATTCATTATAATTATTAGTAGTATGACCAATAGGATCAATTAACAAAGCTGCTGCTGTTAAATAACTAAAAAATTCACCGACAGTTAAATTACGTTGAGATATTTGCCAAGTTCCTACCATTAACAAAGATAACGCACTGAGAGCTTCTAAAAAACCCACAATGGGAATTTGAATAGCTTTTAATCTTTCTACAGAATATTTAGCTTTAAAACTGCGTTCTGCTTCATGACTAAATCTATCAATTTCGTATTTTTCCGCAGCAAAAGCTTGAATTAATCGAATCCCGCTAAAAACTTCCGTTAAAATAGCTGATAAATCAGAAATACGACTTTGACTTTTGAGAGAATATTTCCGTAAACGTTCCCCAAACCAACCAATTAAAATTCCCATAATTGGCGCAACAATTACCGTCGCTAGGGTAAGTTGCCAATTTAAATAAATCATGTAAATGGGAATAGCAATTAACTGTAAAGCACAGGGAGTAAAATCATGAAAAAGCTTATTAATAACTTCTCCAACCCTGTCAACATCTTCCGTGAGACGATAAGATAAATCTCCAGCTTTAGCAGTTTCAAAATAGCTGAGATTGAGTTTTTGTAAATGAGTATAAACCTGTTGCCGGAGATAAAAAGCGATTCTTAACGCTGCCTTAGCCATGTATAAATCTTGTACAGACTGAAAAAAGCCGCGCACAAGAAAGATAGCAGCACTGATTCCGGCTAATTGAGCGATCGCTAATACATTACCATTCCCGAAGGGAACTGCCAACTTACCCGCGACATTAATCAGGGTTAAAGTTGCCAGTACATATCCCAAAATCCCTACAAAACCCTTAGCAATAGGTTGCCATTGGGTGCGGATATAGGGTAAAAGTTGCCAATAATTAGAACGTGTTTTCAAATCGTAACATCCACAAAAAATATTTTCCTTGTTTGACGCTACCAGTTTTTGGGTACATTTGGGAATAGAGATTGGTAAACTGTAATCAAAACAAAATATTTTATCCTTTATTAGCTCTGTTTTCCTTAATTACATGAATAATCGAAGGTAATAAAGAAACAACAACAATTAAGCCAATTATTGGTAATAGATACTTATCTAATTGTTCCGCTGGTAAAGATTTTCCTAAGAAAAACCCTAACAAAGTAATACCAAATGTCCAAACAAAGCCACCAATTAAGTTATAAGACATAAAAGACCGATAGTGCATAGCTCCAACACCTGCTACAATCGGTGCAAAAGTTCTAACGATTGGCATAAATCTAGCTAAAACAATTGTTTTTTTACCATGCTTTTCATAAAAATCTTGAGTTTTCACAATATGTTTTTTATGAAATAACCAAGAATCATCCTTATCAAATAACTTTCTCCCAAATTTATGTCCAGTAAAATAACCGACATTATCACCCAATACAGCACAAACAAACGCACCAAAAATCAGCACCCAAATATTCAGCAAGTTCTGAGAAGCAACAAATCCCGCTGTAAATAATAAACTATCACCGGGCAGAAAAAAGCCAATCAATAAACCAGATTCAGCAAAGATAATTCCCCATACTCCAAAATAACCCAACGATTTAATTAGTTCCGGTAAATTAAAGTGCATAAAATCGGATTTGCTTAAGAAGTTGCATTCAACATTTTAGCGTTCATAAATTTATAAAAATAAAAAATAATATTAAGTTCATATAAAGTTACTTTATATAGGACTCCGGTTTGATTCCTGATAGCGTTCACGTAGTGTGCCGTTCGCGGTAGCGTGCCGGAGGCATCAGGCATAGCGTGGCGTTAGCCATATTTTCCTGCGTAGGAAGGCAAGAGGCAATCATGCAAGAGGATTTGAGAATATGAAGGTGTACCGAGTTTTGTATGGCTACGCCACGCAAGCTATCAAAAATCAAATAGGAGTCCTATATTTAAGTAGGTGAACACAATAAAACCAAACTGTGTAAAGAAACGTAAAATCGCCTAAAGCTTCTTCAATCTTGCCTCTTGCCTTGCTATATACTCAAAACGGCTAGAAGCTGGACTTTTTTATCATACAAAGAACAAGTTCAAAGCCTCTCCTTTGCACCTCTCCCTAACCCTCTCCTAAGAGGAGAGGGAAAAGGAATAACATTTAATACTGGAGAGGTTTACCAGAGGGGTTTCGTATTTGGTTAAACTATTAACCGTTTTCAGTATAACCACAATTTTCAACGCCAACCTACTTACCTATTGGGGTAGAGACGAAAAATGCCAAGATATTTAAAAGTGTTGAGATTATTTTGGAGTGCTGCCATTTCCGCAGAAATGGAATATCGTATCAATTTTATCATTTATGCTATTAGTAGCTTAGGCAATTTAGTGGGTGGTATCTTTAGTTTATTCCTGTTCTACCGTACAGGTTACACTTTTTCGGGTTGGTCATGGGAATCAGCTTTAGTAGTTTTAGGAATTTTCACACTATTACAAGGCTTTGCTGCCACCTTTCTCGCTCCCAACTTAAATCGGATTGTGCGTCATGTCCAAGAAGGGACTTTAGACTTCGTATTATTAAAACCTATTCGTAGTCAGTTTTGGTTATCTCTTCATACCATTTCCCCCTGGGGAATACCAGATTTAATCTTTGGACTATTGATCATTGTCTATGCTGGTACAAAACTTAACTTAGGTATTGATAAATACTTATTGAGTATCTTTCCGTTAACTTGTGGTTTAGTTATTCTTTATAGCCTGTGGTTTATACTAGGAGCAACTAGTATTTGGTTTGTAAAGATATATAATATTACTGAAGTATTAAGAGGGTTTTTAGAGGCTGGAAGATACCCAATTACAGGTTATCCGGCTGCCTATCGCTTCTTCTTCACTTTCATAGTACCAGTAGCTTTTTTAACTACAGTTCCCGCCCAAACTATGTTAGGTCAAATTCAACTTACCTGGTTGCTGGGTGCAGGATTATTAGCTTTGATATTGTTTTTCATTTCTACCCAGTTTTGGCGGTTTGCTCTCCGTTTTTATACTAGTGCTTCTAGTTAATTGGACTGACTAGACAAAAATTAAGATCCCCGACTTCTGTTGTAATCGTCTCCAGAAATTGTGATTTGTCTTGAGAAGTCGGGGATTTGGGAAACCTAACGATTACAACATATCTGGATTTTCACCTAATTCTCGTAATCTGGCAGCTAACCTAGCTGCTTTTGCTTGAGCTTCCTCCTCTCGTGATTTAGCTGCCTCCTCTGGTAATAAAACTAGATTGCCCGCAACATCATAAAACCGCACCCAAATCGCAGTTTCCCTATCTATAGTTCCTTCCCAAGTTCCCAACCATAAACCCAAACGTCTACACCATAGCCAACCATTTTCATTTGGTCTTAATGGCTGATACTGTTGTTCATGATCTAAATGCCATCCTTGTAAAGAATTAGCATCAAATGGGTCATAGACAAAATAATCGGAGGTATGGAAAGTCTGTTCATAAAGGTCTTTTTTAATTCCCTTATCTATTCCTGATGTAGACCGTGACATTAATTCCACAATCACATCAGGATAGCGACCATTTTCTTCCCAAACTACCCAACCTTGTCGAGGGTTACTACCATCAACATTGAGAACAGCAAAAAAATCGGGACCGCGAAACTCACGATTACGAATTTGGCTACTGCTGTAGTAAATAAACATATTGCCCCCAGTAAAATAATCATTGCGGTCAGACCAAAGCTGCTGCAATGACCGAATGAGGACATTCATCGCAATCCGGTGTCTATTTGATTCCAAGACTTCACCATCATCAAATATTAAGTCAGCAGGTGGATGATGGGGTTCCCAGTCCACAATGGCTAGATTGTTTTCGGTAGTCATGAGTGATTATCACCTTTTTCATCAAGCCCTAAACTTCCATCATAATCTGTCTAAAGCTTTCTCAAAGTCTTTGATTATGGCGGTAATTGCTGAAAATTTAGAAAAATTTCCGATTTTATCCCGTACTATTACAGACAAGCGAATTTGATGGCGAATACGCAGCAATATTTTCAGAAAAAATAGGCGCACCAGCCAAGACATTTAGAGGGTGTTTGAAAAGTCATGATTGCTGTAAGTAGTGAGACAGAATTAATTACACAATGTCATTGCGTAAGCGCAGCGTGGCGTTAGCCATAGGGAACGAAGTGAAATGAAGCAATTCCAAGGGTTGTGATTGCTTCCCTTCGCTCGCAATGACTGTAAATATTTTTGTCCAATTACTTATCAAATGTTTTACCCCTCCCTAATCCTCCCTTTATAAAGGCTATCGTGTACACACAAGTTAAATTACCCCCCTTAATCCCCCGATGCTTTGGGGGGAAACCGGAAAAATTAGTTCCCTCCCCTTGTAAAGGGGAGGGTTAGGGTGGGGTAATTCGAGGAATAATGGTGATTCGATAACTTGTGTGTACACTGTTTTTCAGCAAGTCCTACCTGTATATTAATTAGCATTAATTTGTATCTACCAATTTAAAACCATTAGCTTCTCCCATAACCTTAATTTGATTTAAATTAATTTTCTGCAAAGTATCCTGACCCAATAATAAATAAGATTTATCAGCAAACTTATCTTTTAAATCTGCCATAGATATAGGAATAATTTTACAATCACTATAAAAATCTAAACTAGGACGACTATCAGGAAAAGAAGTATAAATTTGTGTTCCAGGTGGCACATTATCTCTAATTAACGCTGCCACTGGTAGAACAGGGAATTTTTCATTTAACTCCCATATCCACGATTGAGAACTCATCAACATTCCTAAAACTAAATACATTCCCGCAAATAAAACCGGGATAAATTGACGGTTATGCTGATTAACGAACCATGATGTCATCCCCATAGTCATTGCTAAAACAACACTCATTACAATTAACAATGGCTGTTTATCGAATATACTAAAATAAATGCAACCTGCTAAACCGACAATAACTAAAAATGCAAAAAATCCCGTCAAAAATCTGGTTTTAAACTTCTCCTCCTGCCAAATGTAACTTAAATTAGCCCCAATTGCTAAAGCTAAAAATGGATATATGGGCATAATATACCAGGGTAATTTGGTACTCATTAAAGAAACTATGGCAAAATAAACAATTGTACCAATGAGAGTTAAACAACCCCAAGCAGTATGACGATTTTTCCAACTTAAATATAAACCTCCTGGCAAAAATAACAACCAGGGAAAACCATATTTGATCACTTCCAGTAAATAATACCAAATCGGACCAGTATTACCTTCCACAGCTTTTCCCAGTCTGTCAAAAGCTTGGGATTGAAAATGCACTTCTAAGAAAATATTACCATAATGTTGCCATTGGGCAAAATACCAAGCAATAGCCGGTAAATTACCTAATAACATTCCTATCCATAGAAATGGATTTTTTAATATAGCTAATTGTTTATTAGCAATGATAAATAAACCTGCTATTACTGCTAAAACTACTACTAACATTCCCTTTGTCAGAGTAATTAAACCCAAACAAAATCCGATACCAACAGCATATTTTCTATCATGACGGGCTTTGAGAATGCAAAATAACAATAACAAGAAAAAGGAAACAGTCATTCCATCTAACATTGCTAGTCTACCATGACGGACTACAGGCAATAATGTTAAATAAACCAAAGCTGAAAATAAAGCTGGTAAATTTTTTATAAAAGCTAAACGTCCAATTAAATAAAGTAAAGGTACTCCTAAAGCTGTTAAAAATGCTCCCGGAAATCTGGTAGTAAATTCTTGCACTCCTCCGATATGATAGCAAACAGCAATAAACCATTGCATCAAAGGTGGTTTTAATAAAAAAGGATCTCCTTGGATAGTCGGATAAATCCAGTTACCAGTGCGATAAATTTCCCTGGCAACTATAGCATAAGTACCTTCATCCCAATCTCGTAAAGGTAAATTACCCAAACCTATTAGCGATAAAATTAAAGATGCTACCAATAAACCTAAAAACCATTGTTTATGACTCATATTTTATAAATGAATTAATGGGAGAAATTTCATGATATTTGTAACTGTTTTTAAAGTCTTTAATTCTGGTATATCTGGTTTTAATTTTTCTGCTATTATCAACTGCTTTTCGGCTTGTTTGGGTTGAAAGTCATACAAATAAACAAATGCTAAATAAAGCCAAGTATAGGGATTGTGACGATCATATTTAGTTAATTCTGTTAAATTCTGAATTAATTCCGGTGCTTTGCGCTGTAAAAGTTGTGATAAAACCAAAGTATAACGCCAATTCAGATTATTTGGTTCATTCTCTAGGTAATAATTAGCGGCAAATTCAATTTGTTTTAAATAATCTTGAGTAGGATCATATTGATTAAAATTATCTATTTGCACAAAGATATTATCTAATTTTCCCTGTTGTAAGTCTACTGCCAATTGTGACATTCGGGAAACTAAATCTAAAGGTGGTGTTTTTTCTAGTTTTCCTGTATCTGTAACATTAACAATTATATTAGGAATATTTAAAGGTGTAATTTTGCCATTAATTTTATCTAAATATAGTGCGGATAGTTGATATTTTCCTAGCGGTAATTCCTGGGGAATAAATGTAGCGAGATTCTCAATTACTCGAAAATTTCCTTGAGGATGACATTTTATACCACAATATAAATTACCCAGTGCGATCGCATGATCATGATACCAAGCTGATTGTCCATTTTGCCATTTCAACAGTAACAAACCATTTTGCAATTCATCCCATGAACCTGTAATTTCATAGGTAACTGAGTTATTTTGATTTGTAATTACTTCATTAGCAATTATTACTTTTTCTAAAGCAAGTGGCTTATTATCAACATTTAATTTTTCAACAACTACATGAGGATTTTTGCGATGATATAATCGTAATTTATCACCATGAGGTAATACCCAATCATTCTGTAATTTTAACTCAGGATCAGATTCTACTAAAGATTTTAATTTGCGTTTGGTTTCTCCCTTTTCTCCTGGTTCATCTGGTTCATTATCTTTGGTGACATACCACGATAAATACTGTAAATCCTGATTTACCTGAGATAATTTCATAGTTAATTTTCTTCCATAAATGCGAAAATCAGCTAATGTCCCGAAATAATCTAAAGTAAATTCATTAACTTGGGGTGTAGAAACTGGAATTACTCCCAAAGTTGTTCTTAAATATGGAGTAGTTTGATTGATTTTCTCCATTAATTCCGCAAGGGGATATTTTTTACTCTCATCATTTGGTAAATGTTTTCCTCCCCATGCTTGAATTAGGGGTAAGGGGAATAAATTATTGAGTAAAATTATCCCACTTAATACAAAAGTTGCTAATCTTAATTTATTAAACCAGATATTGTCAATCAAGTTAAAGAAGTAAGCCAAAATTAAACTAATTACCGGAAAACAAGGCAGAATAAATCTAATATCTTTATTTGTCCCCAAGGAACAAATTATATAACTACTAATTAGAGAAATAAATAACCAAGTTAACGCGGATTTTGATAAATTATCTGGCAATACATTTTGAGTAACCCGACGTTTAAACAGATAAATTAAGAAAATACCAATACTTACAAATAATATCGGAAAACCAACTGTTTCAGGAATAGCTTGCGGATAATATAACCAACCAGCAATTGTTGTTGCAGATGGATCACCTTCTCCTATTCCCACATGATTAGCATTTAAGGCAGAAGTAATAATAGTTAACCAATTTACACTATACCAAGAACCAGCAATCAACCAAGCTAAAATTAAAGATAATCCTGTTTGAATTAGTTTAATAAATTTACGTTTGCTGATAAAAATAATTAATGTGCAGATACTAGGAATGAGAATAAAAATAAAACCTGTGGGTTTAGATAACATGATTAACCCTATTCCTATCCCTAGTAAGAGAGTTAATATCCATGATAAAAACCCACTATAACTATCTTTCCAAATTGTTAAAACTGTGAAAGTAGCTATGACAATAGCCGTTAAACCATAATCTAATAAATAATCTGTGCGGATAATTCCCATAATAGGAAATAACAAGCAAAATATGCTGGCTGTGATGCCAATTTTTCGGTTTTGAAATAAATAATTCCCTAAATGATATACTGATAAAATAATTACCGCTGTATATACCAAATTGACTAAACTTGCTTGATCATGACCCTTACCAAACAATACTAAAAAGGGTACAGTACAAATATATACAAAAGGAGCGCGATAACTAGGGGTTAATTGCCATAGAGATAACCACCAATCACCTGATAAGATATTTAAGTTTTGAAAAATCCGATAATGATGTAATGCTCCCGTTAAATGTGCGCTTTGATCATAAGCTGGAATAGATTCATCTAAGAAAAACCATGTTCTATCTATCATTAATCCTATTAACCAGATGGTTAATAGTATGATATAGTCTTTATTGATTTTTAGATAAGAGGAATAATTCATTATATTTTTATTTTCAGGCAATTAAATTTTCAATAAATTTTATCATGATCAATCAGCCCATCTACTCCCTAGTTATCCCCATTTATAACGAAGAAGAAAATATTATGGAGATGTATCGCCGTTTACATGATGTTATGGAACAGTTAGACGGTGATGTGGAATTAATTTTAATTGATGATGGTAGCCGCGATCGCTCTTTGAGTATGATGCGCGAATTACATCACCGTGATCATCGAGTCCATTACCTCAGTCTCGCCCGGAATTTTGGGCATCAAATCGCCGTTACCGCCGGTTTGAACTTTGTCCAAGGTAAATGTATCATTGTTATGGATGCCGATCTTCAAGATCCACCAGAATTAATTTTAACAATGATCGAAAAATGGCATCAAGAATACCAAGTAGTATACGCTCAACGCATATCCCGTCAAAAGGAAGGTTGGCTAAAACGCTTAACGGCATACCTTTTTTATCGTCTGCTTCGACGCTTGGCTAAAGTTGATATTCCTGTAGATACAGGCGATTTTTGCTTAATGGATAGACAAGTAGTAGATATCTTGAATTCTATGCCAGAACGCAACCGTTATGTTCGCGGGTTACGTGCTTGGGTAGGTTTTCGACAAACCTCTGTACTTTTTGAAAGAAACCCTCGGTTTGCAGGAGATGTAAAATATACTTTTGGTAAATCTTTATCCCTGGCAATTGATGGTATTATCTCTTTCTCTACAGTTCCCTTACGACTGGCAACCTACTTAGGTATTATCTCAGCTACGATTGCTATGATTATGATAGTATTAGTCCTTTATTGGCGAATCTTTGCCCCAGTCTCTCACTTAATTGGTTACACATTAATTACAATTTCCATGTTTTTCTTGGGTTCAGTCCAATTAGTTTGTATTGGTATTTTAGGTGAATATATTGGCAGAATATATGAAGAAGTGAAAGGTCGTCCTCTTTATACATTAAAAGAAAGTGGAGGCTTTACAAAAAACTAAAATGTTGACTTAAAAAAAATAATACTATTCAATAGTTTTAAATCTCAAAAACCTAGGGGCGCAGGGTCTGCGCCCTCCATTGTATTTCATCCCACCAATCACCGTTATCAATAAAATTAAGGCAATATCAGTGTCAATACCAGAATTTAGTTTACTGCTAATATCAGTTCTTATTAGTGTAGCAGGACAATTTTTTTTGAAAATGGGGGCGATTAAATTAGGTAAAGTTCATATAGGAAACATTATTAATCTCATTCTCAACATGATCACCATACCAGAAGTTTTATTAGGATTAACCTGTTATGGTATTGGTGCAGTAACCTATATATTACTCCTAACCAGAATCAATCTCAGCGTTGCTGCCCCTGCTGTATCCATTGGTTATATATTTTCTGTATTACTAGGTTACTTTGTTTTAAAAGAACCTATTTCTCTAACCCGTGTTTTTGGACTAGGTTTGATTGTCACTGGAGTGATATTAGTGATTTGGAAAAAATCAACTTAACAGAACAAATGTTAATTTTTTCTGCTAAATCCACTATTATGGAAAAGTTATCAATCTATGATAAAAGTATATCCACTCAAGGTTAGATTAGTAGCTAATGTAACTACTAAATCTCGTTCATAAATGAGAAACTATCTTCAGTTAATTATCATCTAACTACTCATGGCATTGAGGAAAAAATTATTTTTTCTTTAATAGTGAATCATGAGTTCAATCAGCAGAATATACATGAATACCAAGGACATCATACTTCAGAGTATGGTAAACTACCTCAATTTTTAGAAAAATGTGTTATAACCTACCGTCAGAGCTATCACTGCCATCAATGGTTGCTCGTCCCTTGAAGGAGTTACACTGTGGAAAATAATAAGTCTTTTTTTGGAAAGCAGGGAATATTAATTGCAATACTTGGACTAACTGGCACTTTAAGCATTGCTTTGATGATTTTATTCAAAGCGAAAATCTCTGATGCTCAAAGTCAAGGTGTAATTGTTAAAAATAAAGATATTGCAGCTAATGTGAAAACTCAGCAGCGGTTAGAGGAATTTAAAACAGAAATGCTTACCACTTGGCAACAAGAAGCACAAGCCAAAGGGGTTTCCACTGATGTACCATCTAACTTTCAAGGGATTGTCATTAGCGAGGCTAAACTTCCCCCAGGAAACAAAGTTATTGCCCTAACGTTTGATGACGGACCTTGGCCTAGTAGCACCGCCAAAGTATTAGATATTCTCAAGAAAAATAATATTAAGGGAACATTTTTTGTTGTTGGACAAAATGTCAAAAACTATCCAGATTTAACAAAACGGGTAGTTACAGATGGTCATATTATTGCTAATCATACTTGGCATCATTGGTATCATCACATGAATGCACAGACAGCAGCTTACGAAGTTGCTAATACAACAGACATAATTTATAAGACTACTGGTATAAAAACCAGTCTGTTTCGTCCACCAGGAGGAAACATGAGGAATGGAGTAGCGGCTTATGCTAAAAGTAATAAATATGCTGTTATTATGTGGTCGTCTGATTCTATGGACTATTCACGTCCGGGTGTGCCAAGACTAATTAATAACATCTTTAGGGAAGCTAAACCAGGGGGTATTGTGTTAATGCACGATGGTGGTGGCGATCGCTCTCACACTGTCAAAGCCTTACCAGAAATCATTAGCAGGTTTCGGAAACAGGGTTATGAATTTGTGACTGTTCCCGAACTTTTAGAAATGCAAGATCAATATCCCCAGTTAGTTGCCCATAATAAAACAAAATCTCAAAAAGCGAAGAAACCATAAATAAAAATGTCAGAATCAGGATAACCAGGATTAAAGGATGAACAGGATGAATAAGCTGTTGGACATTTAGATTGTATATTGCTCACAACTAAAACTCTTGTGGAACAGGCATCCTGCCTGTTTTAATTATGCAAATTAAATGTTTCTCAGCTTATACCAATTCTGGATGAAGATGCACATAATCGTAATTAAATCCTGTAAATCCTTAAATCCTGGACATCCTGATTCAGACAAAAAAGATGAAAGGATAAACAGGATAAATACAGATAAAGTAGACATCTCCAAATACGCAACGAGTGGGATTAAGTATTCTCGATTATCTCACCAGGGAACGACTCAGACTCAAAGAATTAACCAAGGTTATTCGTTCTGGTGATTTTCCTGTGGAACAGTTACAGGTTACTCGGAAAATTAAGAAGGGTGAAAAGGCTCTTTTGGTTCTGGGTAATAAGTAGGTGAACACAATAAAACCAAACTGTGTAAAGAAATGTAAAATCGCCTAAACCCTCTTCACTCTTGCCTCTTGCCTCTTGCCTTTTGCCTTGCCATAACGACAATTTTCAACGCCAACCTACTTACTGGGGATGTTGTGACGTTTTATCAAGGAGTTCGGGGACTGACTAATTCTGAAAGCTATTCCAGTGGGTATTATTTGGAGTTGATGGCTAAAAAACGAGATGAGTTACTTTCGGTTGTTGAGCCTCAAGGTGATGTGGGAAAGCAGTTGAGTTTGTTTTGAGTGGGGGATTATACTAATGATGAGAGCGATCGCCCACTCCATTACCATAGGCGATCGCCTATAATTTTTTTCTCTCCAAGCTACCTGGATGCCTAAGCTAGAAAGTCACCTCTATGGCATAGGCATACAATATAAGAGTTACTCTACTAAAGCCTGAAATCCGCCCAAAAAACTGAGTTTCTCCAGAACGAATCGTACTTACTTATATCTTATATCTTATATCTCAGGTTCACGTCTACTTAACACTTTTGTTGTAAAATACTACTGCTAAATTACGAGTGAGTTTATAGTGACACCTGAGAATGCCGCCATTGCAATCATAAAAGCAACTCCTATGGCGTGTAAGCGAATCAATCAAATGTCTCGTTTTCTCCTAAAAACGAGAGGAGGTAGAAGGGGCAGCGGAATGGGTTCTCTTCTGGAAGCTCTCTGGGGTTTCCACACCAACAAAGTTTTGTCAACAGTTGATCCTGAGTCCTATGCTTATGAATTGGGTTGGTTTTCCGATCATGGCTACAATGACTTTGCCTGTGTCTTAAAAGATTCTGATTGGGATTCGGACACACGAACTGGCGAGCTATTACGAATTGAAGCTAAATCAATGAATATTTTAGCGGATGAATCTAAAGGACAATGCTTATATTTCGTTTACTCACAGAAATTATCCTGATGAAGAAGCTAATCAATATTTATTAAACGAGTGGAAGGCTATTGCACAAGATTTAGGAATACAAACCAAAGGACTTAACAAGGTAGAAATTATTAGCTCAATCAGAGAAAAATATCCAGAGTATCGAGAGAAACTTAGGTTGATTTTATAGTTTTTCTACTAAAACCTTACATGGTTTTTCACCATGTTCAAGAGCATGAACAACAGTATCTACAATTTTTTGCGGAAGTTCAGATAATTCAATTGATAATTTTCGTCTGTACGAGTTTTCTTGAATTAAAAACTCTTCATACTCTTGCTGTATTTCGATCAGAGGTAAGGGTATCTCTATTTCTAGTAAATCTTGAAGTTGAAGACGAGGGAGTGCAGACCCAGTTTGTAGGTTCTGAACATACTGTTGAACATATTGTGATGCAAGAATAGCCCTTAAAAAATTTGGTAAAACCTTATTGGTATTCGGCTTTAAAACATAAAATTCACCTGAGCAAATTCCTTCCGAAATGAATTCCTCAACTAAATACACCTTATTCAAATATGGTCTAAGCCTACCGTAAAGAATATCCCCCTTTTGGAAAACCTTTGATCTTGAACGAATCTCTTTTCCATATTTTGAACGAAAGTCAATTAGATCCCCTGTTAAGGATTGAACGTTTTCAAGCCCTATATAATTTAAAAGCTTGTCTGGACTTGCTTGAGGATTCAATGTTTCCTTACGCTCAGTTACAATTTCTTGAAGCGATACCAATTCAAATATGCTATTAGAAATACTAGTTCCTTCATTACAAAAAAACTCAACTTTCCAACAAGATTTTTTCTGAAAATCAGATATCGAAGCTTTTCCAATCCACATAACTTACCATCCTTCTTTTAAGAGAAAGTATTCATATTCTTCAACCACCTTGCCAAAATCTGAAGTATTTCTAGCTCGTCCAGATGCGTCATATCCAACATCATCAATTCGAGCTATAAAAATAGAATAGTCTTGATTTTTCTTTTCATCTTTACGCCACTTACGAGCAATAAGAATGCTGGTTTTAATGTTTGCTCCAAATGGAGAGAATGTCTCAACAGGAAGACTTATAACAGCACGTATTTTAGCCTCCTCTTGCAACCAGTCACGAACATATTTAGAACTCCGATTAGCAAAAATTCCATCAGGTAAAACGATTCCAATTCGCCCACTTGGTCTTAAAAATTTAATGCTTCTCTCAATTCCTAAAACTTCTAATTGACAGGTCTTTCTCCCTTTAGAAAGACAAGATTCTCCTATTTGAGAAATGGCATCTGATCCAAGCACTGAGCCAAATGGCGGATTAGTCAAGATCAGGTCAAATGAACTTGATTTTAAATCAGGATAATTTGAAAATTCTAATAGCGCATCTGTACATCTGATATTGCTATGCCCGTCACCTTGAAGTCGCATATCAGTCATCGCAACGCGAACCATTCGGTCACTTTTTTCAATACCATGTAACTTGCCAAAAGCAAATTCATGTAAAGATTTTTCTGCGCCAGATCTATTTTGGCTTCTTACGAACTGCAAACAAGCTGTCAAGAAATGGGCAGATCCACAAAATGGATCAAGTATCAAATCAGAAATCTGGGGACGAGTTATATTAACCATGAATCGTACTACTGGGTCAGGTGTGAAATATTGACCCATACCAGCACGTATGACAGGATTTATAACTTTTTGAAATGCACGCCCCTTAACATCGGTGTCAGAATGGCTAATATCGTAATTTTGAAGAACTTCTACAATTTTTACTAAAGCTGGACTAGAAAGGCGTAATTTTGTATTAAATACCCCACGTGAACGTTGATAAGCTGGAATTTTAAGGCTAAAGACTCGTGTATCGTATTCAGTTGCCTCCATATATAAGCCTCTAATGACTGCGGCAAATTCCTCAGTTGAGCCATATAAAACCTTCTGTAAACGATAGACTTCATTAGGTTTTGTCATTTCCTCGTCATATAATTTTACATATAGGATTTTGCATACCTCATCAAGTGCTTCATCTGGATGAAATCCGTCAATATCTCTTATGTGGCTATGAATTTCAAAGAAAACATTCTCAACACGCTCCGATAACATTAGCAGCCTACTAGAAGTAGTAATATCATCATCAACTGTGTTCAGCTTTAAACTAGACAAAGCATCTGGTTGAGAGTAAACCTCAATATCAACAATATATTCACACTTGTCACTATCAAATCGACGGCGTAAAAATTTAGTACCTTGATCAGTTCCATCTGTTACGATGCCCACTCCAGCGGTGTTACTCTTTATAAGAATTGATACTAGACGATTTTCAGCCTTTTCTAATTCATTTTCCTCGCTAATAGAAATCCAAAAAAAAGGTTCTCCATTAGTTGTTAACAAACGAATCCCAAAAAAGTCTTCAACTTCTAACTCCAAACTTTCAGAGTCAACTAAACTGATTTGATTTTCTAACCAGCCAGTTGGGTAGTTATAAGTTTCTAGAAGTTCTCGGAGTATCCACTGACGAATTGATTCTTTAGAACGGTTCTGAATCCCTAGACTGAACTCTTGAAGCAGCCAATCATCAGGATGTACTACATAAAAGCTTCTTAGATGGGGCATTGTATGATTTTGAAAGCACGACAGACAGATATATTGACTTGTGTAAAACATTATCATACACTCTTGACTGAACGTCAACTATCTTTGACAGTTTGTCAGCAGTGATTTCAATATGACATTAAGTAACCCAAGTTGAAGAACGAAAGTGCCATTTTGTTGAATGACTGCTTTCCCATGCAAACAAAATTATAGTAGGCTTAGAGCTAACGCTCATGTACGACAATACAATTGCCGTACTACCATGCCAACATACTTGTACTTTAGTGAAAACGAATTCTTTCTAACTCGCACCATCAAACAACTAAAAACCCACACTCTAGATCAACAATGGGCAAACTTCAACCATACAGAATACCCCCCAGAATCTAAAGAAACCATTCCTCAAGCATTATCCGATATCATGACACCACCAGTTGGGAGTAGAGGAAGATTAGTACATTTGCCCAACAGCACATTACTGGGAGTGTGTTCAAAAGAAATTTTGTTGCAGTTGGAGTCCATTCTGCTAATAGTTTACAACTAGCCAACGCCATTCGCTTGGGTAACATTGCTCAAGCATTAGAATTTGTTGAACACTTAATTAACTGTAACGAACCAGCTTTAAAGATTACCGCTACCCTGACTACAACCTTTCGCACTTGGCTAACAGTCAAACAGATGATCATCACAGGGTGTCAAGACGACAATACGATCGCCCAACTTGCAGACGTGAAAAATCCCAAACGCTTGTATTACATCCGCCAAGAGGTTGCTAATTGTTGTGTAAACAAGCTGAAAAATAGTTTAAAAATGCTATTGGAACTTGAGCTAATGCTCAAATCTGGTGTAGATGAAAAACTCGCCTTGCAAACTCAAATTATCCAACTTTGCTCGTAGGTACTACTTCTTGCAAATGCAATAGACACCTCGGAAATTTAACCTAAAAAGCTCCGGTTGTTGTAAGGAAATTAAATTTCTGGAGATGTCTAGTTATTAATTAAATCCTGGAAATCCTCAAATCCTGGACATCCTGATTCAGACAAAAAAGGATTAAAGGATAAACAGGATAAAGTATTTAATTAAATCCTGTAAATCCTCAAATCCTGTACATCCTGATTCAGACAAATTACACAGAACTCAATTGTTTTTCTGCTACTTTGGCTTCTGGACTATCAGATTCAGAAGGTGGTACTAATTGCCAGAACTTAGGTAAATATACTTCCCAATTAGCAATAATTTCCTGTGCCTTGGGTGAACCCGTTTTCTGGGCATGAGTTTGAATTAACTCATACAATTGTTTTGCACCTGCTTCACTCACAACCCGTTGCACTTTGACGATCGCATGATTGACAAAATCAGGGAAATTACCGACTTCATCAAGGAAATAAGCTAAACCGCCTGTCATACCTGCACCCACGTTGCGGCCAGCTTTACCCAGAACCACAATTACACCACCAGTCATATACTCGCAGCAGTGATCACCAGCCCCTTCAATTACGGCTGTACCTTTAGAGTTCCGCACCGCAAACCGTTCTCCGGCTAAACCATTGGCAAATAACACCCCACCAGTCGCCCCATAAAGGCAGGTATTCCCTACAATCACGTTTTCTGCTGGGTTATAGGTGGCATTGGCTGGGGGCTTAATAATAATTTCCCCACCGTTCATGCCCTTACCAACATAGTCGTTTGCTTCCCCTACTAAGTTGAGAATCACACCATCCAGGTTAAATGCGCCGAAGCTTTGCCCCACACTTCCCTGGAAATTCAGGTTTATTTGCCCTGTAAAGCCGTTGTCACCGTATTTATGAGCGATCGCCCCAGTTAACCTTGCGCCGACCGTTCTATCAGTATTTACGACGGTAACGGTTTTACTAACTTCACCCTGATTCTGAATCGCGGCTTGAATATCTGCATCAGCTAGTAACTGATCATCTAAAACTGGTCCATTGCTGTGAACTTTTTCATGCACCAACCAACTACGATTAACTTTTGCATCTGGCAGCTTAGTTAAACAATTCAAATTCAAAGCTTGGGTTTTATTCAGTCTAACTTCAGAACGCACCGTTAATAAATCAGCGCGACCAATTACTTCTGATAAAGAACGATATCCCAATTTAGCTAACAGACTCCGCACCTCTTCCGCGATGAAGTAGAAGAAATTAACAACGTGTTCGGGAATGCCAGTAAACCGTTTCCGCATTTCTTCTTTTTGAGAAGCTATCCCCACAGGACAATTATTAGTGTGGCAAATCCGCGCCATAATGCAGCCTTCCGCAATCATAGCTATGGAACCGAACCCAAACTCCTCTGCCCCCATCAACGCCCCAATTAGGACATCCCAGCCGCTTTTCAGACCACCATCTACCCGCAAGATGACGCGATCGCGCAAGCTGTTTTCCATTAATACCCGATGTACTTCCGTTAGCCCCAATTCCCAAGGACTACCCGCGTGTTTAATCGAAGAGAGGGGTGATGCACCTGTACCGCCATCATGTCCCGAAATTTGGATAATATCGGCGTTAGCTTTAGCCACACCCGCAGCAATTGTGCCAATCCCGATTTCTGCGACTAATTTCACCGAAACTTGAGCTTTAGGATTAATTTGGTGCAAGTCAAAAATCAACTGGGCTAAATCTTCAATCGAATAAATATCATGGTGGGGTGGCGGGGAAATCAAAGTTACACCCGGCTTAGAACGCCGCAACATGGCAATATAAGGGCTTACTTTGGGTCCAGGTAGCTGTCCACCTTCTCCTGGTTTTGCACCTTGGGCAATTTTGATTTCTAGTTGTTGGGCTGTAGCTAAGTATTGGGGAGTAACGCCGAACCGTCCTGAGGCAATTTGTCTAATGGCACTTGCAGCCGTGTCACCATTTTTCAACCCATTGAGATGAGGCAGAGTAGGAGATTTACCAGCGGTATCAACATCATTTAAAACGTTGTAACGAACCGGATCTTCGCCACCTTCACCAGAATTAGATCTACCACCAATGCGATTCATTGCGATCGCTAAAGTTTCATGTGCTTCTCGTGATAACGCCCCTAAAGACATCCCACCAGTACAGAAACGTTTAACAATATCATTAACTGACTCCACCTCTTCCAAAGGAATTGGTGAGCGCTCGCTGTGGAAATCTAGCAAATCACGCAACGCCGTTACCGGACGATTGTGCAGATGTTGCTTATAAACCTCATAATGGTCATACTGCTTACCATTGACAGCCTTATGCAGCGACTTCGCCAATTCTGGGCTATTCATGTGGTATTCACCACCGGGACGGTATTGGACAAAACCTAAGTTTTCCAACTTCTTCGCCGTCAATTCCGGGAAAGCCTTACTGTGGAAAGATAACACCTCTTGTGCTAATTCACTCACACTTAAACCACCAATCCGGGAAGTTGTTCCCCGGAAACCCAAAGCCAACAAATCACCACCAATCCCAATAGCTTCAAATATTTGCGCCGCTTGATAACTGGAAAGTAGGGAAATACCCATCTTCGAGAGGATTTTCAGCAAACCCGATTCTATAGCTTTGCGATAATTTTCTACGGCTTGATTTAAAGTCAGAGTGGCAATTTTGCCCCTAGTCATAAACTGCTGAGTTTTGGGTTCATGCCACCAAGCAGTTACAGTATCTAAAGCCATATAGGGACAAACCGCCCCCGCACCATAACCCAACAAACAGGCAAAATGATGGGTACTCCAACATTGGGCTGTATCCACAATTAAGGATGTTTTCATCCGTAACCCTTCACGGATTAAGTGATGGTGAACCGCACCAATGGCTAATAAAGGAGGAATATAGGTATATTCTGCCGCAATCCCTGTACCTGTTCTGTCACTTAATATGAGAATCTTCGCACCAGCCCGCACCGATTCCGCAGCTTGTTTTTGCAAAGATTCCACAGCCGTTTTTAAACCATCTGGTCCTGTGGCTATGGGAAATAAAGTTGACAATTCAGCCGTTGCAAATCCTGACAACTTAATAGTTTCTAACTCTGTTTGAGTGAGTACAGGAGACTCCAACTTGAGTCTGCGGGCGTATTCCGGTTTAGGTTCTAATAAATTCCCCTTTTCACCCAATTCCACCGTCAGCGCCATCACCAACTTTTCCCGTAAAGGGTCAATCGCTGGATTAGTAACTTGGGCAAACCGCTGTTTAAAATAGTCATACAGCAAATGGGATTTTTCTGACAATACCGCCAAAGGAATATCATCTCCCATACAGAAAGTTGCTTCTGCACCCGTACTAGCCATAGGGTGAATCACCATTTCCACATCTTCTATGGTGTAGCCAAAGGCAATTTGCTGTTGTAATAAGACTTGTGAATCAATTTTGTCAGTTGTCAGTTGTTCGTTGTTTGTTGACAAATGCCCATTACCGTTACCATTGCCATTAACTACAGACTTACCCTTCACTAACTTACTCAATTCTTGGCGGTATTGTTGCAACCATTCGCCATAAGGATGTTGTTTAGCAATGCGCTGTTTAATCTCCCAGTTCTTGAGGATTTCTTGGGTGTTTAAATCCACCGCAATCATTTGTCCTGGACCGAGTCTACCTTTTTCGAGAATGTTTTCTTCTGGGAAATCCACAACTCCAGCTTCGGAGGCAACAACAATATAATCATCTTTGGTAATGACATAACGCGCAGGTCTTAAACCATTACGATCTAATGTTGCTCCAACTTTTTTGCCATCGCTAAATACTAACAGCGCGGGTCCATCCCATGCTTCTTGCAAACCGCTGTAATATTCATAAAAATCCACAATTTCGGGATATTCAGCCAAGGAAGGTTGATTTTTATACGCTTCGGGAACCATCATCATTAACCCTTCTAAAGGGCTGCGTCCCGAACGCACCAACAACTCTAGTACATTATCTAAAGTAGCAGAATCACTATTATCAATGTTGACCATTGGTTTGAGTTCGTCAAACCGATCTTCCCAAATCGGATGACTAAGGGTGGCTTCCCGTGCCATCATCCAATTAATATTCCCCAACAGGGTGTTAATTTCTCCGTTATGACCTAATAACCGCATTGGTTGGGCTAAAGGCCATTTAGGCATCGTATTGGTACTAAAGCGGCGATGATATACTGCAAATGCCACTTTAAAAGCCGGATTTTTTAGATCTTCGTAAAAATCCCCCAAGACAGCGGAACGCACCATGCCTTTATAAACAATTGTCCGGCTAGACAAGGAACAGACATAGAAATCTTCAGAAATTTTTCTGCCCGCTTGCATAATGCGGCGACGGGCAATATACAATTCTCTTTCTAGTTCATCACCGCTCTTATCAGCACAAGAAATTATAACCTGTTCTATTTGGGGTTGATTTTCTTTTGCTTGCATCCCTAATACTTCTGGACGCACCGGAACTACTCGCCAGCCCAGTATAGTTAATCTCTCCTCTGCTGCTATTTGTGCAAATGCAGCCTTAGCAGCTTTTGCGGCTGTTGCGTCTTGGGGAAAAAATATCATCCCCACCGCCATATTACTCAGCTTGGCAAAATCAATGCCATGATTCTTGTCTTGTGCCAATAATTCCCAAGGAATCGCTGTTAATATCCCCGCACCATCTCCAGAATCTTGGTCAGCACTACAACCCCCTCTATGTTCTAAGCAAGTTAAAGCAGTTAAGGCTTGATCCAAAATTTCATGACTGGCAATATTTTGACGATGGGTAATAAACCCGACTCCACAAGCATCCCTTTCTTCTACTAACCACTTTTGTCCTGGATATGTATCTGGAAAATTAGTATCTGACACTGTAATTTGCTGACCCTGATTCGATGGTTGATGATTCATACTCTATTCCTGAAATGTTGAGGTACAGATGTTGTTATTACTGCTAAAGGGAAATTTTCTCAGTTTTGGCACTGGATAAAAATACATAATTACCAAAGTTTAGAGATAACAATTTTAGCTTGACGTTTAACTAAAGCTGTGTTATCAATACCTATTTATTTTTTGTTTGTTTACAAGAATACTCGGTAATTTTAATCCCCGTCATCAATTCTTACTCAATTTCTATTTTCTCTTGTCATAATTTAGCATTTTATGGATAATATTACCTATACAGGAAGCAATACTACTCGGTTAAGCATGAAAAGTCATTATATGGTAGGTCGGGTTTCGTTCCTCAACCCAACCTTATCAAGGATTTTGTTTGGTTTCGCTGTCGCTCAACCCAACCTACATTTCCTTAACCGACAAGTATTGATACAGGAAGGGTAATCAACCTGTCTAAAAACCCAATTGCTGCCTAAATCGCAGACACCATACCTTGACAATTAAACGGCGGTTGCTCTACTTGGTGAGACCCCACCTCTGGTTTAGAAACCGCAAGGAATCTAAATTAAGTGGTTTCGGTGAACTAAGAATCTCACTGACTTTAGCCGCTGAGAGTGTCAATGCACTATATAAACAAACTACCCTAATCCAGAAAGACCTGTAAATCCAACGGTTTTGAAGTTTGCAGTTTTTTTGCTCACGGCTTACACCATGCAAGCTATTCTTGTTCTTTGCTGATTACTGATAGCTCCCAAAAATTAGCCTATTTTCACTATATGCCCATTTGACAATTCCTAAAACATATCTATTTTTCCCTGTATTCTGGCTGTTTATTCATGACCAACCACAGGAACTTGAGATTTTAGATTCAAACCCCAAAACCTAAAATTTTAGAGATGAGGATAGGGTGTCCGAATTTCACCTTTAACCCCCAACAGTATCATAGCAGGCTCCAATTAATTTGTATTATTTAAGACAATTGCAGCTAGTATTTTTAGCATAGTAACTGCCTGCTACTCTGAATAAGAGACACAGACCCAAGATAAATAATATCACGAATATTTCTAAAAAAGGTAATTATTTTTTAAATTTTCTGATAAATTTTCGCTAGGCTGGGTTTTGATTGATAACTTTTAAAAATACCCAGTCAATGATCTTGAAAATCCTAAATTCTGTATTACCGCTACTGTCAACAGCACTGTGTTTGACTGCTACTTATGGGGCATTTGCTCAAGATACTCCTAGTTTACTAACTCCCGTTCCCACTTCCGTTAGTGCTGGTAATCAAATTATTCTCAATGGACGGATTTTACCAGGAGCATGGTTACAACCAACAGCAACCACCATTAAAGGACAAACTTATCTAAGTGATGGTGCAGTTAAGCAATTAATAGGGATAGATTTACTCAATAGCAGTAATCCTGGCAAACAACCAGTACAGTGGTTTTCTGGCTTGACAAATCCCCTCATTTTTAACACGAATCTTAGCGGAGGATATCGTTATTTAGATATTACTCAATTAGCCCAAACAGCTAAATGGCAAATTCAAGCTAATGGTAACACTTTGGTAATTTCTACTCCCCCTTCTCAACTGAAAAACATTCGTCTGGGTAAACAACCAAAAGGAGATAGAGTTGTCCTCGATTTAGATATAGCGACCCCTTGGCAAATTCGACAAGAATTACCAGTTAAAAAAGTAGTAGATCCTGATGAGATTATCTCTAAATCTACCACACCACCCAACAGAGAATGGACGCTTACCCTAGATGGTATTGCTGATCCGACTTTAATACAACGCTATAACTCTCAACCCACTACACCACCCATTTCCGTATCAATAATTCAAAAAGTGGAAGTGGTTAATAATCAAACAATTCTCCGTCTTAGTATTCCCTTTGGTCAGTCTCTACAAGTTAGCACTATTCCCCAACCCAATCGCTTAGTTATTGATATTCAACCTGATGCCATGGTGGAAAAAACTATTGCTTGGGCGCAGGGATTACAATGGCGACAGCAGTTGGTAACTTTAGGAACAGATCGCTTTCCTGTGGTTTGGTTAGATATTAACCCTCGGTCTGTGGGATTAAGTATTAAGCCTATAATTACTAATCCGCAAACATTAACTGGTACAGCCCCTTTAATCCAAACTGCTCAAAATTACTTAGCAGTAGCCGCAGTTAATGGTGGTTATTTTAACCGTAATAATAAATTACCTTTAGGCGCAATTCGGCGAGATAATCAGTGGATATCCGGTCCAATTCTTAACCGAGGAGCGATCGCTTGGAATAATAACGGACAATTTTACTTTGGTCGGCTCACCCTCACAGAAGCCTTAATTACGAACAATAATCAACGTCTACCCATTTCCTTACTTAATACTGGCTATGTCCAACGCGGTATCGCTCGTTATACTCCAGTATGGGGAAATACTTATACACCTTTAGCTGATAATGAAACTATTGTAGTTGTCGAAAACAATCAAGTAAGCAATCAGTTAGCAGGAGGTAAAAGTGGTATAACTACCATTCCCATTCCCGAAAATGGTTATCTCCTCATCTTCCGCAATCAGACACCACAATTACCCATTGGGACAAAAGTTTCTCTTACCAGCACCACTACCACACCTGAATTTAGTCGCTACCCCCACATTATTGGTGCAGGTCCCCTATTAGTCCAAAATCGGCAAATAGTTCTAGATGGACCAGCAGAAACATTCAGCCCTGCTTTCATGACAAGTCAAGCAGTTCGCAGCAGTATTTGTACCACTTCCACAGGTAATCTTATGATTGCTGCTGTACATAGTCGGGCTGGTGGTGGTGGTCCAACTTTGGCAGAACAAGCAAAATTAATGCAAACAATGGGTTGTATTAATGCTTTAAATTTAGACGGTGGTAGTTCTACCAGTCTTTATTTAGGCGGTCAGTTACTTGACCGTTCTCCTAGTACAGCAGCCCGTGTTCACAATGGTATTGGGATTTTCATATCACCAAAAGTTCCTAAGTAGGTGAACCAAAATTCAGATAATCCATTATTTTTAGGACTTACGCACGCGTCGTTTTCGGCTTTGGGAATAACTTATTGGGTAGGGTGCGTCAGATAGAGGAAATCTGTTTTTTACCAAATTATCGGGTCTGACGCACCCTACAAGAGATAAAATCCGAATTACATATTTAAGAAACTTTGTCAATGCGTAAGCCCTAATTTTTTGATGAAGATTTTATGTAGACAGATTAGTTTCCGCCAGGGACTTTACCAGTCAATGGTGAGTTTTGCTATCTTTATCAAAGTGGCTAAATCTTGTCGCTTTTCCATCAACTGTTCTAACTAAAAACAGGTTTGTTATGTCTCCATCTGAGGTAACTATGGCTAAACTATCAGAAACTGCCCCAAATACTCTGACTCTACAACCAACAATTAATGCTAGAAGTATTGCTGCTGGTGAATTACGTCCTTGGGGTTCTTTCACAGTCTTAGAAGAAGGGCGCGGATATAAAATTAAACGAATTGAAGTAAAGCCTGGACATCGCCTCAGCTTACAAATGCACCACCACCGCAGTGAACACTGGATTGTTGTTTCCGGTACAGCTAAAGTAGTTTGTGGCGACAAAGAAATCTTATTAAGCAATAATCAATCAACCTATGTCCCCCAATGTACAACCCATCGGTTAGAAAATCCCGGTGTGATTCCCTTGGTTTTAATTGAAGTCCAAAATGGCGAATATCTCGGAGAAGATGATATTATTCGCTATCAAGATGATTATACCCGTTCGGAAAAGTAGGCAGGGGAGCAGGGGG